>CANKNL010000203.1 GCA_947483345.1 Chitinophagaceae bacterium
CAGCATCTTTTTTATCTTTTAAAATTAGTAGAAAAAAAATGCACCAAAATAATAAGTCTAAAAAACTCATAAAATTTTGAATAAGGAAGAATAAACTAATTGGATACATTACAAAAAGTGAACCGCAAATTGTGTTTATAGATACTAATAAAGCAATGAGAGGGCAAAAAAAGAAACCTTTCATATAAGGTATATTGCATTTGGCAATTAAAAGGGCAATTATAAAAGAAATCAGGATTATACCTGTTCCCAACCAAACCACACTCGTACTTAAAGAATACATATTTTTATTTTTCACAACAATACTACTTTAATTTCTTGAAATAGTTTTCCGAAAAATCTCATTATTTTCTGTTGTTTTTCTCTTGTAATTGCAAATCAGGGTTACCATCTTTGGGACAGGTTTTAATCCGTACCCATTTTAACTATTTAACAAATCCGTACACTATTTATGCAACAGTTAAACCTGGCTTTAAGAGGCAAGCCCCCGCCATTATATTTGGCAGCAGAATTATTTCCGACTACTGCTTACAAACAAGGTAGGACACAGCGTTGAACTGTGCATGAAGTGTAAAAACTTCTTCAACAGTATTTTTAAAATAATTTTTATGAAACTTTTCTTAATGTTTTTCCTGTTAATAAGTTTTGCTATGGCAAATGCACAAACTAAAACAACCATACTAACCAATTTTAGCCCTTCTGCTTTTGGCGAAGAGGTGATTTTACTCACTATTCCATTAGAGCAACAAACCAAAAGTGAAAAGATCACTTATGTTAAAAGTGACTATGGAAATGGTAAATACGCCATAATTGGTTATGGTAGAGATAATAACTTATCCTATGTAGCAACCAATAAACTTTCAGTTGCCAAAGACGCCATTAGTGTGTATAATAATTATACCAAAAATGGGGATACCGGATCTCAAAGTGTTGTAGGCCCATGTAGCTGGTGTGCCTGTGTTAAAGCCTGCGCCATACAATGTTCTACAAACTGGTGTAATGTGGCCTGCTTAATCGGTTGCATACCATAATAATATTAATCATAATCAGTTAGCAGAGTACTGCTAACTGATTATTTAATTTTAAAACTATTTATCATGCTACATATTACACGAAGGGCCATTGGCTATTGTATTGACTTGGTTATATCATTTTTATTTTATCTGCTTTTTTTTATTTTACTGGCTAAGCTATTATCACTGTTGCACATGCCACATAGCTTTTCAACTGCACTAAAAGACTATCTAAATAACCTGACACATTTTCAAGACCAGTTCTTTACTTTTTTAGCATTTTTTATATTCTTACTGCTTCAGGATCTGAGTGCAAATAACTACTCTGTTTCCAGAAGGTTATTAAATTTAAAATTGGTAAACGACAAGGATATTACCTATCCGGGCTTTAAGCAGTTGGTAGTTAGAAACTTAATAAAGGCTGTTTTCTTCTTAGATGTATTGTATTATGTATTTTTTAGAAAAATGTTTCATGATAAAATTTCAAAATCAAAAATTATTAAAATATAAAGAACAATTATCTTTTTACTTTATATTTTTTGTAGCCTAGCAGATTATAAATAATGGGCGGATGTGTTAAGAATATAAACTGCCAGTTTCATTTAACTCATTCCCGGCTTCAGTACATTCCTTTTATACTAAGCTTGTACTCAACTAACAAGGCTTTTACGCAGCTAAAAATTAGCAGTTTATAATTTATGCATTAATGGCATCATACTATTTAGGAATACACAATTATCGGTAAGGCATTGTTAATTTTATTTGCAATGATATCTATTAAACAGGGCATAGTTACTTTATATTTTTGTAGCTATATTTTTAGGCTAGTGGCACAAACAACAACCGAACCTGACAAATTCTACAAACCAGAAATATTTACATCCGGTTTTATTGATATCATGAATAACGGGCAGGTAAATGCAGCTGCCCGTTTTATCCGTTTATATGTTGGTGAGCCGGGTAAATTTGCTGTCCCTTTGTCGTTATATGGGGGCGTTTCCAATAATAATTTTCAAAATCAAACGAATATCAACGGCCAGCCAAAAAATAATGATCAGCTCTTAAACCAATATATTAATCCTTTAAGTGGCATAATCAATATCTCAATAGATGGCATCTTTTATTTTAAACAAAGGCAGGCCATTTCCAAATCGGGTTTTTTATACCATATCGGTGAACGGGTTTTAACGGGTTATAAAAGCGGATTGGTAACTGATCCGCAAACCGGTAAACCAAATAATTTCTTAAATAGCTTTGCTACCATGGGATACTATTTCCAAACGGGGGCGTGGGAACGTAATAATGCCAAAAATGTAGGCATATTATGGGTGGCGCTCAGGTATATAGGCTGTTACAGCAATCCTAAACAAATCAAAGTTTTTTTACCTGATATTAGTACCAAAGGAATATATCATGGTTATTCAATGGGGTTTGGAGTTGAAATAAATAACCTGGTAAATCTGAAGGTTATATATTATAAATATGTAAAACAACCCGAAATTGACTATGCGGTTCCCATTTATCAATTTTCTTTTAACTATGCAATAAAAAATTAACTAATTTTAAGGCAGCTAAGGCAATGACCTGCTGGTTACTATAAATGTGGCTTTACAGTTTTGCTGCGTAAAAACCCCATCAAATACATAGGGTATTTACACGCTTTATTTTTTTTAAGTATAATTTAAACTTGCATTCTACGTTTACAGCTATAAATTCCTATATGCCAATACCTCAAAAAGATGACTATGATGCCGAATGAAAATATAAGCGAACCGATAAAAGTAATTATTGCAGATGACCACGTTTTGTATAGAGCCGGTGTAAAATCAGCCTTAAGTTCTAAAAAAGATATTAAAATTGTTGCCGAAGCTGATAACGGGATGCATTTACTAAACATGCTCAAAATGATTCCTGTTGATGTGATCCTTTTGGATATCCAAATGCCGATCATGGATGGGATAGCCGTGCTACCAGAAATAAAAAAACTTTACCCAAACATCAGGATCATCATGCTGACGATGATGGAAGACCACAGTATGATCACTAAATTAATGGAAATTGGGGCTAACAGCTACCTGACTAAAACCAGCGATAGCGAAATTATTTATGAAGCCATAAAAACCTGTTTTGAGCAGGAATATTATTTTAATTCTTTAACTAATAAGGCCCTGCTTACAAACCTGAAACATCGTAATGATATTACTCCACAACGATTAATGCAGCAGGAAGCCCATTTGAATGATAAGGAAATGCTGATCCTTAAATTAATGTGTGAAGAGAAAAGTACAAAGGAAATTGCCGATATGGTTGATCTTAGTCCGCGTACTGTAGAAGCCATACGCGATAAATTAAAAGTAAAAACCGGTGCAAAAAGTACAGCAGGGTTAATCATGTATGCGGTAAAACATAATATTTTGAATGAAGAAATTTAAAGTGAAATCATTTTAATTCTGGTCTCTCATCGATAATGAAGAATTGCCCCCTGTTATACCGGGGGCATTTATCATTTTAGCCGGGTTACACTAAATTACCTGTTAATGGTATATTTGAAGTATGGAATATTTTATTTTTAATGGTAAATATCATGCTGAGGAATCTCTCATACTTTCATCAAACAGTCGTGGATTAAAGTTTGGTGACGGGCTATTTGAAACCATGAAAAGTTGTAATGGAGCTTTGCAACTGTGTGATGAACATTTTGCCCGTTTATGGAAGGGCCTGCAGGTATTAGATTTGAAATTGCCAAAACAGGTTACACCGGATCTGCTGCAACTGGAAATAACCAACTTGTTGAAGAAGAATGGTCATTATAAAATGGCCAGGATACGATTAACCATTTTTAGAGGAGATGGCGGCTTATATGATGAACAAAAGCAGAAAAGCCATTACCTGATACAAACCTGGGGACTGCCCGATGACATTGGTGCCTGGAACAGCAACGGACTGGTTTTGGGAATTTATACAGAAGTGAAAAAAAGTTGTGATATACTTAGTAATCTTAAACACAATAATTTTTTGCCCTATGCCATGGCGGCTTATCATGCTAAAAAGGAGAAATGGAATGATGCGGTGTTGTTAAATACCCATAGCCGGCTATCTGATACCACCATCGCTAATATATTTTTAATTAAAGATGAAGTCATTTATACGCCGGCCCTAACCGAAGGCCCGATTGCAGGCGTCATGAGAAAAAATATAATTAATGTACTCACTGCAGTCAATCGAAAGCCAATTGAAAAGCCATTAAGCGTAGATGATCTGATTAATGCCGACGAAGTATTTTTATCCAATTCCATTTATCATATCCGCTGGGTGCAAGGTATAGGGGATAAAAAGTATGCTAATACGCAAACCCAAAAAATATATTCTTTGGTTTACCCAACAAAACGGTAAGCAACCTGTTTTACATGAATAACATTTATTTTATAATTACAGTAAATTGCAAACAGTAAATATATTTTGGTTTAGGCGTGATTTGCGCCTGTATGATAATGCAGGTCTTTTTGCGGCATTAAAAAGTGATATCCCTGTACTACCCATTTTTATTTTCGATAAAAATATTCTTGATAAACTAACGGATAAGACAGACCAGAGGGTAAGCTTTATTCATGCGGCCTTGGAAGACCTACAAACTTTATTAATTACAAAGGGGTCATCGCTTCATGTATTTTATGCAACACCTGCTGAAGCTTTTCAAAAACTTTTTGAAAATTACGATATCAAAACGGTTTTTACAAACCGGGATTATGAGCCCTATGCTACAGCAAGAGATGAGGCCATGGCTTCCTATTTAATAAAAAAGGGGGCATTATTAAAAATTTTTAAAGACCAGGTTATTTTTGAAAAAGATGAAATCATCAAAGAAGATGGGAAGCCTTATACCGTATTTACCCCTTACAGCAGAAAGTGGAAAGCCACTTTACTAAACAGTCATTTGGAAACATTGGCTACAGAAAAATATGCCGGCCATTTTCTTCAGTTGCCTGATAACCGAATGCCTTCATTAAATGATATGGGCTTTACTGGCACTGAAAATTTTTTTCCTGCTAAAGCATTAAACCAAGAGCTGGTTAAAAAATATCATGACCAGCGCAATTTTCCTGCCATGGCCGGTACATCAAAATTGGGTGTTCATTTACGCTTTGGGACAGTCAGTATCAGGCAAATTGTAAAACAGTGTTTTGGGTTAAGTGACACTTTTCTCAATGAATTAATATGGCGGGAATTTTATCAAATGATTCTTTGGCAGTTTCCGCATGTGGGCGAGGGATATGCGTTTAAACCTGCCTATGACCTTATCGAGTGGCGACGGGATGAAGGTGAATTTGAAAAATGGTGCAATGGTCAAACCGGTTACCCCATCGTAGATGCAGGAATGCGGGAATTAAATGCAACCGGCTTTATGCATAATCGTGTACGCATGATCGTTGCTTCCTTTTTATGCAAACATCTATTGCTCGACTGGCGTTTGGGTGAGGCTTATTTTGCTGAAAAATTACTCGATTTTGATCTGGCTTCAAATAATGGAGG
>CANKNL010000204.1 GCA_947483345.1 Chitinophagaceae bacterium
GATATCTGCAAAAGATTGTAACGGATGTAATGTAGAACTCTCCAGGCTAACAATGGGTACACCTGCAAACTGAATAAAAGATGTCATCACCAGTTCACTGTAATCCACTTCCTTATTTATCAAAGCAGGAAACGCCCTGATACAAAGCATATCAAAATACTGCCCTAAAATAGGTGCCGCATCTTTTACATGTTCCACGGTTGTACCACTCATGATGGCGCCATCTTCAAACTCCAAAGCCCAGCCTTCTTTATCTACATTAAAAACAATGGCTTCTAACCCTAAATTACTTGCAGCCACTTGTGTGCTTAATCTGGTACGCAGACTAGGATTTAAAAATAACAATCCTATTTTTTTATCTGCACCAAGATTTCTGTCGGCAAATGGATTGGCTTTGTAAGCCAAAGCCTTTTCGGCCAAGGCATTGATATTGGCAACATCATATACAGAAATAAAATTTTTCATCAGCTTAATTCTATTTTAATGGCCTGTAAAAAAATATCCGCTTCGGTTTTAGTAATATTCAATGCCGGTAAAAGCCTGATCACATTTGGTTTTGCTTCACCGGTAAAAATCCGGTGTTTGAATAACAAATTCTTTTTAACGTTATTCATGTCGTTGGGTAATTCAATACCGATCATTAACCCCTTTCCTCTCACTTCAATAATATTCGGCAATTTTATTAATTCATTTATTAGATAGTCGCCTACCATTTTTGCATTATTGATCAACTCTTCATTTTCTATAACTTCCAATACTGCCAAAGCTGCAGCACAGGCCAGGTGATTACCGCCAAAGGTTGTACCCAACATAAAGTGTTTAGGTTTAATTTTTGGTGAAATAGAAATTGCACCAATAGGAAATCCATTACCCATACCTTTTGCCATGCTGTAAATATCCGCATGTACACCTGCAAAATCATGCGCATAAAACTTACCGGTTCTGCCATAACCACATTGTACCGAATCGGCGATGAATACGGCATTGTATTCATCACAAAGCCATCTTATTTTTTGTAAGAACGTATTGGTAGCTACATGTATACCACCTACGCCCTGTATGCCTTCTATGATAACTGACGAAATCTCATTTTGCCTGAAAGCCTCTTCCAATGCGATGTCATCATTAAATGGAAGAAAAATAATATGATCTGTTTGATTTACCGGTGCAATAATATGGGGATTATCTGTGGCGGCAACAGCTAAAGATGTTCGGCCATGAAAAGCTTTTTTAAAAGCAATAATTTTTTTACGTCCGTTATAAAAAGACGCCAGTTTTAATGCATTTTCATTAGCCTCGGCACCGGAGTTGCATAAGAAAAGCTGGTAATCTTCTTTACCGGAGAGCCTTCCCAATTTTTCGGCCAGCTCTGTCTGCAAAGGGATTTTTACAGAATTGGAATAGAAGCCAACCAGGTGTAACTGATCTTCAATTCGCTTTACATAATGTGGGTGTGTATGGCCTATGGATATCACGGCATGTCCACCATAAAAGTCAAGATATTTTTCTCCCTTATCATCCCAAACATAAGCGCCTGAAGCTTTTGCTATACAGATATCATTGAGTGGATATACATCAAATAGTTTCATTTAAAAATAATTTGCTTTTAATTTCAATCCGGTTGTTTCTTCCAATCCAAACATTAAGTTCATATTTTGTACTGCCTGGCCGCTGGCACCTTTCAATAAATTATCAATCACAGTATGAATGACAACTTTACTGCCCAGTTTTTCAATCTGTATAAAACACTTATTGGTATTTACCACCTGCTTTAAAAAAATGGGTTCTTTGCTCAATACGATAAAAGGATGTGGGGCATAATATTTTTTATATAATACCGCTATCGCGTTCAAACTTAAACTGCATTTTATTTGTGAACTGATAAAGATACCCCGGGTAAAATCTCCGCGCCAGGGAATAAAATTCAGATCAACATGAGCGGATGGGTTTAATTTTAAAAACGATTGCCCGATCTCTGCCAAATGTTGATGAGACAAAGATTTATATGCCTGAATATTATTGGCTCGCCAGCTAAAATGGGAACTGGCAGTCAGTCCCTGTCCGGCTCCTGTTGAGCCGGTAACGCCGGTGGTATAAATATCCTTTAATAAGCCGGCTTTTGCCAATGGCAGTAAACCCAGTTGAATAGCCGTAGCAAAGCAGCCCGGGTTGGCAATGTTTCTTGCTTTTTTTATTAAATTTTTATTCAATTCGGGTAACCCATAAACAAATTTTCTTTTATTAATTGTTTCTCCCAATCTAAAATCCTGGCTGAGATCGATAATCTTTATTTCATTGTCAATATTATTTTCTGCTAAAAATTTAACGGCATCGCCATGGCCAACACATAAAAACAGAAGATCTGTTTTTGGTTTAATCACAGAGGTAAACTTCAAATCCGTTTCACCTTCAAGATCGCGGTGCACGTTGTGTACAAATTGATCCGCATTGCTTTTGCTGTGAACAAAAACAATTTCGGCATAGGGATGATTTAGCAATATCCGGATGAGTTCACCACCGGTGTAACCTGCTCCGCCAATTATACCTACTTTTATTTTACTGGTCACCTGCCGATTTTTTAACTGCATGATAAATTAGAGTTTGGTTACCAAATATTTTAGAAAACCCCCTGACGTCCTCTCCGGTCCAGCCGGTATTTATTTCTCCGTATTTACCAAATTGACTACTCATCAAATCAAATGGAGATTCAATTCCTGTAATTTGAAAACGGTAAGGCATGAGGTTCACAAAAACTTTACCGGTTACGTTTTCCTGCGATTTAATAAAAAAGGCCTCTATATCCCGCATCACCGGATCAAGTATCTGACCTTCATGCAGCCAGTTGCCATAAAATAAGGCCAGTTGGTCTTTCCAGTTTAACTGCCATTTGGTAAGTACATGTTTTTCCAAAGCATGGTGTGCTTTTAAAATAACCATGGGTGCAGCAGCTTCAAAACCAACACGGCCCTTAATGCCAATGATTGTATCACCCACATGTATATCTCTCCCAATTCCAAAAGGGCCTGCCATGGATTGTAATTTTTGAATAGCCTCAGTGGGGTGACTGCATTTTATCCCATCTAATCCCACCAATTCGCCTTTTACAAAATCCAATTCAACAGTTTTTGAAACCGTTTCGGTAACCTGAGTTGGCCAGGCTTCTTCGGGTAGCATCCCATTGCTGTTGAGTGTTTCTTTACCGCCAACACTGGTTCCCCACAAACCTTTGTTGATGGAGTACATTGATTTTTCAAAGGTCATCACCACCGCTTTAGTTTTCAAATAAGCTATTTCATCTTCTCGGCTTAATTTCAAATCTCTGATTGGTGTACTGATCTCTACGCCAGGGATCATGATATTAAAGATCATATCAAACCTCACCTGGTCATTACCTGCACCGGTACTGCCATGGGCCACGATATCGGCATTTAACCGCTGTACATGTTCTGCAATACAAACGGCCTGGCTTAGTCTTTCGGCACTTACACTTAAGGGGTAGGTATTATTTTTTAACACATTTCCAAAAACCAGGTATTTGATTATGGTGTCGTAATAACTGGTAATGGCATTAATTGTGGTATGTGATTTTACGCCCAGCCTGTAGGCATGTTCTTCTACTTTTATTAATTCATCATCTGTAAATCCACCGGTGTTTACAATCACAGAATGCACGTCATACCCTTTTTCTTCTGTGAAATATTTTACACAGTATGTTGTATCCAAACCGCCACTAAATCCTAAGACAACTTTTTTATTCATTGACATTAATTTTTAAAAATTAAAAAAATACCGCAGCAAAGATTTTGAGGCACTGCCGCCTTGTTTCTTTTGTAGAAACCCAAGCATTTTGCTTTGCTTTATCCGCATAAAACGTTCGTAAATTTTCGAATGCATTTTGAATTCTGATTTTGTTTCTTCAGGTGTATAATGATCTGCCGGATCAAAAAGCATGGCCGTACACATACAATTTTTACGCTCTTTGCTCATCAGTATATCAAAATTAACACAGCTTTTACAGCCTGCCCAAAACTGTTCATCAGAAGTGAGTTCAGAATAGGTCACCGGTTCATAACCCAGATCGGAATTAATTTTCATTACCGCCAATCCCGTTGTTAATCCAAATATTTTTGAATCAGGATATTTTTCGCGACTCAGTTCAAAAATTCTTTTTTTGATGGCTTTGGCTACACCTGTTTTTCGGTATGGAGGAGAAACGATCAATCCGCTGTTAGCTACAAACTTGTTATGTTCCCATACTTCAATATAACAAAACCCAACCCAGTCACCGCCTGTAGTAACCGCAATAACTGATTTGCCTTCCCGTATTTTTAGCTCCACATATTCCGGCGAACGCTTTGCAATACCTGTGCCGCGGGCTTTTGCGGAGGAAGCCATTTCGTCGGTTATGGCAGTTGCAAAATGACTGTCGGCTGATGTGGCAACCTTTATGATAATGTTACTGTTTTTCAATTGTTAAGAATTGAAAGAAATGAATAAAATGTTTTAAAGGACAATTTTCGGAGATTTTTTCACTGACAGGGGCAGGTCTTAGCTACTCGTCCTATCAGCATCCACGTCGGGATCTGGGTATTAATACTAACAGGTTCTCCATTGTATACAATATACCCCTGGCGGGAGAATTGCTGTTTACAATATGTAATTGAGACCTGTTCAATTTAGTATTTTGTTTAATTTAAGAACACAAAAGTATATTATTTTGCAAACATGAAACAAAAAATATTTTCAGCAGATAAAAAGTAGGACTGATCAATTAACCAACGAATTTTTCAAGTGCATCAGCAATCTTCCTATCGTTGCTTAAGCGGGGTACTTTATTTTGTCCGCCCAGTTTGCCAATACTTTTCATATAATCAATAAAGCCATTCTTTTTAACAGGTGATATTTTTAATGGCTGCAGAATATTTCCGCCAACAAGATCATCGTAATACACATTTTTTTTACGCAGATAATCATCCAGTTTTTTAGAGAAAGCATTCAAATTGGCAGGTGAATTTTCAAATTCAATAAACCACTCATGATAACTTTTACCGGCATTTGTTGAGATGTTGGGTGCCACTGTAAATTCTGTAATAGACATACGCTCTTCTTCTGCTGCCTGCAATAATGCCGCTTCCACTTCTTCGCTGATCACATGCTCGCCAAAGGCGGATATAAAATGTTTGGTACGGCCGGTAACAACGATCCGGTATGGAGAAGTAGAAACAAATTTGATCGTATCACCAATATCATATGCCCACAAACCAGCATTGCTGTTAATGATCAATGCATAGTTCTCTCCCAGTTTCACCTCTTTTAATGTTAAGCGGGTTGGGTTTTCATTACCTATTTCACCGGCAGGTACAAATTCAAAAAAAATGCCGCTGTTTGTGTTCAATAATAATCCTTCAGCATATTGCGAATCCTGAAATGCAAAAAAGCCTTCACTTGCCGGAAACAATTCTATACAATCAATTTTACGGCCGATACTTTCAAAAAGTTTGGCTTTGTAGGGTTCAAAATTAAC
>CANKNL010000205.1 GCA_947483345.1 Chitinophagaceae bacterium
ACCCTAATTAAAAAAGGGGATCAAGTAAAAGCTGATCAGTTGATCGGTTATGCCACATTTGATCTGGATGGATATAAACCAAGTATAGAACTCTACATGTCGAATGCCGAAAAAAACATCCAGCTTAACCCGGGAGATTTTATTAAACGACAGGATAAAAAACTTACCGATCATTCCATCGAACTTAATTTACAGGAACCTGATTAAAAACCCCCTTCAGCAGGGGGCATTAATTCAGCTTTCTTAAATCTTTAGCTTTTTCTTTTGATCGTACAACCTACGCTGCGGCTTTCTTTTATCGTAATGTCCTTGCCCGCAACCAGTTCATTAATGGCTTCCTGTAAATGTACACGGGTGATGGCACTGGCATCAGCCGGACTGTTATCAATAGCACCGTGATATACCAGTTTTAAATTTTTATCAAATAAAAAACATTCCGGTGTGCGGTTGGCACCAAAGGCATCGGCGACTTCATTATTCGGGTCAACCACATAATGCCATTTATATTTTTGTTCTTTGGCATAAGCCTGCATGGCACTGTAACTATCATCATCTTTACGCTGGGCTTCATTGCTGTTTAAAATGATAACACCGATATTGTTTTTAATGGCGTAATTATTAATAGCCATCGTGCGGTCCTGGTTTTTAATTACATAGGGACAGGTGTTACAGCTGAACATCACCAATAAGCCGTTATCTTTTTTGGTCTCTTGCATACTCACTTCTTTGCCCGAAATATCCAGCATTTTAACATCAGCCTTTGGCATGCTGCTTCCAATTTTAAGCGGATCGCCTGTTGCAAAACCAAGGGCAGTCAGAGAACCCAAAATGATTAAACCCAAAAATATTTTTTTCATATGTTTTATTTTAAAATTAATCGATCCGTTACAGACTTGTAAACCACTCATGTAGTTTTTTGTTCAGTACCTAATCGTTTTTCTTTAGCCTCTCGCTTTTCGGCAATCGATCTCAGCGATTTAATGCTCACATTCAGCTCAAACCCGATAAGTAATACCAATGAATTGATAAAGATCAGGGCCATTAAAACAATGATAGCTCCTATAGAGCCATACAGGGCATTGTATCTGCCAAAGGCATTAACAAAAGTTGAAAAACCCAGTGAGGCAATAATACACAAAACGGTAGCCAGTATGGCACCCGGAGAAACCAGCTTCCATTTTTTATGTACAGCCGGGGCATATTTATATATAAATGCAATGGAATAAAAGACCAATGCAATGATCACGAGCCAGCGAACATAGGCAATCAGGTCTAACCAAAAAGCGCTTCGTAAACCCAGTAATTTTAAAACGGCACCCTGTGTAATGAGAATGACCAGGCAACCGAGAACCAGGCCAAAAATAAGTACGGTTAGCCTGATGGCAATCCACCGGTCGTGCAGACCTTTTCGTTTTGCAAAGCCAATATAATTTTTATTGAAGGAACGCATTAATCCCATCATGGCATTGCTTGCAAAAAAAAGTGCCAGTAATAAGCCAAATGATAATAAGCCAAAAACCGGTGTGCGAAAAAAAGTTTGATCTATAAAATTGATGATCGTTTTATTATAGCCTTCAGCAGGGATAATATCTTTAATGATGAGTGAAAGCTGTTTCATGATTTCCCTTTTTTTAATAAAAGGCAAATTGGGAATCAGTGTAAATAAAAATAAAAATGAGGGTGGTATGGCCATGATAAAATTATAGGCTATGGCCGATGCCCGTTCTGTTAATCCAACTGTTTTAACCTGGCGATAAAAAAAACGAGCCACATCGTACAGGGGTACACTTTCAAAACCAGGCAAATACCAGTGCTTACTTTTATTTAAAATAAAAGTAACTGGCAAGCTGGTTAATATTAAGCGCTCTAATTTGGTCATGGTATTTATGGCTGTTATTGCAAGATACTACATCATATTTTTAAAAATTTGAAGTTAGCCATATGGCATTTCAAAAACTAGCAGTGCCTGGTTATGCGTTAGAACATCATTAGCATCAGGTTCTTTTAAAGCTAACCTGTTATTTTACAGCTTTAGCTTTCATCAAATCATCCAGTGCATCCTGGTATGCTTTTGCAAAAACCAGGTGCTCGGCATAGGAGGTTGCAAAATTAGAATAGCCGTTAAAATCGGGTTTCGCCACAAAATAAATATAATTGGTTTGTGGGGCATGTAATACCGCATCAATGGTTTTTATAGAGGGCGTGCAGATAGGGCCTGGCGGTAATCCCGCATTTTGATAGGTATTAAAAGGCGATGCATAGCTAAGGTGCCCGTGCAGTATACGGGTTAAAGTAAAGTTTTTTAATGCAAATTTTACAGTTGGATCGGCCTGTAATTTCATTCCAATGGCCATGCGGTTCATATAAACACTGGCAATTAATCCTTTATCTTCTTCCTTATTGGTTTCTTCTTCTACAATACTAGCCATCGTGTACACCTGTTCGGGAGTAAGGTTCATGGCTTTTGCTTTTAACCGCCTGTCGGCATTCCAGAATTTTTCTTTTTCGTTGTATAGCTTATCTATAATTTTTTCGGCGGATGTGTTCCAGAAAATACGGTACGTATTTGGAATAACGGTGGTCATTACTGTATGGCTGTTAACCGCATAGGCCAGTAGTGTGTTTTGGTTAGTTAAAACAGCCATTACCGATGCAGAATCACACTCAAAATTGGCAGCGATTTTCTGTGCAAGGTCTTCTTTTAACCTTAATTTATTGATCACCAGATTTACCGGTGTTTGATTACCTGAACGCAGCATACGCAGCAAACTAAAAATACTGGTGCCCTTTTTTATCTGGTAACGGCCGGGTTTAATCTTTTCGGGATATTTTAATTGTTGGGATAGCAGGTTAAAGAAATAGGGGTTGTGGATTATTTTTTTATCAATCAGGGATTGGGTCACCTCTTTGTATGTAGAACCTGACCGGATATAAAAATAATTGCTTTCCGGAGCAGATAGGGTAGGACCAAAAACCTGCCAGGCGACATAGCCAAATGCTAAAGCTGTAAGTAAAAAGCCCCACCAAAATAGTTTCTTTTTCATCGTGAACAAAGTAAATGAAAAAACCCCGTCGGATAACGACGGGGTTCAAAAATATTTGTAAAAAATTATTTGCCTTTATTGGTATCCATTACTGCTGGGGTAACTGTGTTAGCCGGGGTTGTTGCAGCAGGCGTTTTTGTAGAAACGCCATCAATTAAATCTTTATTGGGGGCAGCACCCGAACCGTTTTTTGGAATAAATGCCGGCGACAGCACACAAAGTATGCCAACGATAGCCGCAAATAACCAGGTTCCTTTTTCTAACACATCGGTGGTTTGTTTAACACCCATGATCTGGTTGCCAAAACCGCCAAAACTGCTGGATAAACCTCCTCCTTTTGGATTTTGAATCAATACAATCAATCCTAATATCACTGAAGCAATAATCACTAAAATTCCAAATAAAATTAACATGTTAGTTTCCTTTTAAGTTTTCTAATTTGGCTGCAAAGTAAGTGCTTTTAGCAGGATTGAGCAAACTTAATTTTTGATACACTTCACTGGCTTTTGCCAGTTTACCCTGTTTGGCAAATACCTCTGCCATAGATTCGGTTAAAACCCCCGTATCGGTATTACTGGTTTCGGCAAGGGTTTGTATATTAATATCAGTTTTTTCAGTTATGTCAGCATCGGTTTCGGTATGTACTTTCTTCATGGTCTTTAGCCAATCGGTAAAACTCTTAAGTTGTTTACCCAGTTTATCTCCGGTTTGCACGTCTTCCGATAATTTAATGCCCTGAGAAGCAAAATAGTCAACCATATGCATGGGTTCAAAAAGCAGACCTTCATCCATGGTTGATTTTTCGACCGGCATTTTTAATTCAATTTTCATCGGTTCAATTTCTTCTTCCATAGTCTCAGTGGCTTCAGTATCATCCGGTAAATCAGTTATATCTTCTAAAAGCGGTTCAGCTGTATTTGGCGATAAGGTAAAATCGGATTGTGGCGAAAGGGACTGCTGATGGATTTGTTGTAATTGAAAATTAAGCCAATGTGGATTATTGAAAAATATATTGGTTTTCAAGGCTTGTTTTTCAAAGGCGTCGGTATCTTCTTTGATATTCTGTAAAAGAAAAAAATGAGCGGGTGAAAAAAAGGGGTGCCTGTCTGTGATCGCTTTCAAAAAATCGGTATGTTGGCTATCCGAATGATTTCCGGAAAACAGGGATTCAAAAATGGCTTGCGTATTTTGCATGGTACAAATCTATAAATGTATTACCAGTTGGAAAAGATCTTATTAAAAATAGCATCAGTGAGATTTTTAATGATCTCATCGCCTTTTTGATTTTCTACCTGCGACAGGCTCAGGTTGGCATCAAAGTCAACACTGTAGGTTACATCAGATTCCATATTTTTTTTCTCATCCAGTGTATTTTTAAACAGCAGATGAAAGGTAACCGTTAACCGGTTTAAGCTTGTATTATTGGCACTGATACCGGTAGTGCTGGTATAGTAGTTTGAAACAAAACCGCTGATATCATAATGTGCATCATCACTATTGGTTTGTTGAAGCCTGGTGGTGCCTATAATTTTTTGTTTTAGTTTTTCAGTTAACTGTGGGCTTAACTGGGGGTTCTTATAATCCGCTTTGTTCTCAAAATAATTAACCCTGAAGGTTTTTACTTCGGGTGCAAGGCTAACATCTTTAAATCCATATTTGCAGGTTGCAAAATTAAATAGGGCAATCAGCAATAGGCCAATAGGCCATAGAAGGATTCGTTTCCCCTTTTTCTTTTTGGCAATCAGCACCTGCAAGCGGTTGGCGGCTTTATTCTTCAATATCATACTCTTTTAATTTACGGTATAATGTACGTTCACTGATACCCAGGTCTAAAGAAGCATCTTTACGTTTACCCTTATGCTTCTTTAATGCTTTAATAATAAGTTCTTTTTCTTTATCCACAATGCTTAAAGATTCTTCCACGTCTTCATGCTGATCAATGCCATCCGTATTGTGCTGTAAAAAAACCGGTTTTGAAACCGTATTGGAAGGTCCGTTATTAGTCAATTCTGCAAAGGTTTGGTCATTATAAACCGAAGCATGTTTTGCCATATTGGGGTTTTGTAAAAGATCGAAAAACATTTTTTTCAGTTCGTTCACATCTTTTTTCATGTCAAAAAAGAGTTTATACAGAATATCTCTTTCATTGGCAAACTCTGATTGGCTCACCGAACCAATACCACCTGCTAAAACAGGCAACCTTGAATAATTATGTTCAGGTAAAAAACGCTTCATGGTATTTGCATTAATCAGTTTCTCCTGGCTAAGCACCGAAATTTGTTCTGCAATATTCTTCAATTCCCGAACATTACCGGGCCAGGGATAGTTAATTAACACATCTTTTGCCCCTTCATCCAGTTGTACAGGTGTGCCCTTATACCGGTCAGAAAAATCGGTAACAAATTTCCGAAACAATA
>CANKNL010000206.1 GCA_947483345.1 Chitinophagaceae bacterium
AGTGATTTGACGGAAAACATAAACAAAGTCATCGAGTCATTAAACAAAATAATTAAAACTTTAGGCAAAGATTGAGATTGAGTGGAGCCTTAAAATAATAAAAGCGTTCTGAAAATTCAGGCCCTGCTTAACCTCAAAGAAAAGGCTAAGGTTAAGGCTAAGTAAGAGCGTTAAATTAATAGAAGCCTCCTGAAAATTCAGGCTCTTGCTCAACCTTAACCTCAACCTCAACCTCAGCAAAGGTTAAGTAAGAGCGTTAAAGAAATAAGAGCCTTTTGCAAATTCAGTCACTTGCTCAACCTTAACCTCAACCTCAGCAAAGGTTAAGTGGAGCGTTAAAGAAATAAGAGCCTTTTGCAAATTCAGTCACTTGCTCAACCCTGCCTATCGGCAGGCAGGCTCAACCTCAACCTCCAAGAAAAGCTTAAGCAAAGCCTTACAGTTCTAACTTATCTTGTTTAAACAAAGTGATTGATTATAAATGGTTTAAAACATTTTTTACAATTATGGAATTCGATTCCATAATTGTAAATTTGTATCATGATTGATAGAATAGTCGCTAAAGAGTTAATCAACCTTGCGGGGCAGTATAAGGCAGTAGCTGTTACAGGCCCAAGGCAGTCGGGTAAAACCACACTGGTAAAATCTGTATTTGCCAATAAGCCTTATATTAGTTTAGAAAATCCCGATACAAGGCTTTTTGCCATGGAAGATCCCCGTGGTTTTTTAAGCAGCTATCCCAACGGAGCAATTTTAGATGAAGTTCAAAAAGTGCCGGCTCTTTTTTCGTACCTGCAGCAGGTATTGGATGAACGTAACGAGCCGGGTTATTTTATTTTAACCGGGTCTAATAATTTTTTGTTGCAGGAAAGTATTTCTCAAAGCCTTGCAGGCAGAATTGCACATCTTACCTTACTGCCTTTTTCTTTGCCCGAGCTTGGTGCAGGCGTAGGCAGCAATGTGGATGAATTTATTTTTAAAGGGATGTACCCACCCTTATACGATAAAACATTTGAGATAAATAAGTGGTATGCCAATTATATACAAACTTATATTGAGAAAGATATACGGCAAATAAAAAACATTAATAATTTACTGGTATTTGAACGGTTTGTAAAATTATGTGCAGGCAGAACCGGACAATTGTTAAATATGCAAAACCTGGCAATAGAAGCAGGGGTGGATAACAAAACCATTGGCAGTTGGCTAAGTGTGCTCGAAAGCAGTTTTATACTGTTTAGGCTGCAACCGCAGCATACCAATTTTAATAAAAGGCTGGTTAAAATGCCAAAACTTTATTTTTACGATACAGGTTTAGCCGCAGCCCTGTTAGGTATTACAGAGCAAAGCCAGTTACCGCAGCATCCGTTAAGAGGGGCTTTATTTGAGAATTTTATTATAACAGAATTATTAAAAAACAGGCTGAATGCAGGATTGTCTCCCAACTTGTATTTTTGGAGAGATAATACCGGACATGAAATAGATGTGGTGGAAGAACGCAATGGCCAACTTTTTCCGATAGAAATTAAATCAGGAAAAACCATTACCGGCGACTATTTTAAAGGGCTCGAATTCTGGCATAAGATAAGTGCACAAAAGGGCGGTGCCGTTATTTATGGAGGTAACCAACTGCAAAAAAGATCAGATGGTTTTACAGTATATCCCTGGAATGATATTCCCAGTGAAAATCTCTAAACCATCAACCATTAACCATCAGCCGTTCTAAAATCTGCAGCATTACCGGTGCCTGTATTCCAAAATTTTCAGCACGGCTTTAGGGTTGTAGTCTTTGCCAATGAACAAAATGTCGTAGATAATGTCGTAGATAATGTCGTAGAAAGGGTCGGTAAAAAGGTCGTAGAAACATTGAGTGCAAACCAGGAGATGATTCTCGAATTCATTAAAAAAAATCCTGATAAGTTCCCGAAGGTTACCTGTTTGAATTAACTGCAGATGAGAAAAGTGAACTGGTGGAAAATTTCCACCGGTTCAATAAATTGAAGCATTCTACAGCAGTTCCAAAATGCTTTACCGAAAAAGGCTTATATATGCTTGCTGCCATATTAAAAAGTGCCAGGGCAACTGCAACCACTTTATCAGCAATAGAAACATTTTCCCGATTCAGGGAGTTGGGCAGGAATGTCAAAAACCTGAAACTATTAAAACAGAAGAGCAAAAGTTAGCGGTGATACAGTAACAGAACAAAAAATTTGGAGTATACACTAAAAGTATATACTTTTACAAAAAATTTATTCATGAAAACTCTATCACTAAAATTGGACGACAGCGTTTTTGAAGAAACAGAAGCCGTCGTCTTTGAACTAAAACTGGCCAGAAACCGGTATATAAATGAAGCACTTACGCTTTATAACCAATTCAACAAAAGGCGGGTTTTAAAAAAGAAACTTTCTAAAGAAAGCAGGCTTGTGCATCAAAGCTCTGCAGAAGTATTAGCTGAATTTGAAAAACTGGCGGATGAAATATAAGCAGTTTGATATTTGGCTTGCAGATTTAAATCCAACAATTGGAACAGAACCCGGAAAAACAAGACCTGTAGTAATCATTCAGACCGATTTGTTGAATGAAATACATTTTTCAACAATTATTTGTCCCATAACAACAAACATCAAACCGGAAGCCGAAATTTTAAGAATTCATCTTAAAAAAACACAGTTACCAAAACAGAGTGATATACTTGTTGATCAACCCAGAGCAATCGACAATAAACGTTTCATAAAGAGACTTGGCAAGTTGACTCCGGAACAGACAAATATCCTGAAGAACAACTTGAAAATTATTTTAGACCTATAGAAAAGTATCACCGCAAACAAAAGTATCCTGTCTCACGAAATAATTGGGACAGGTTGGTGATAATAAATAAATCCGTCCGCAGGACCCTGTGGGCAGGATTTCCTGCTACGCAGTAAAAAAAATATAACCACAAAGCCAAACGGCTGTTAAACGAATAAGGTAAGCGTTAAAAATGTATTCGCCCGGTTTACAGCCACAAAACATAAAGCGCATACAGAACCGAGCCGGATGGTTGCTGATTAAATAAACCAACACCCTCAATACGACTGATAAAACATGCTAAAAAATGAGTCCGGCACTGCACCCGAATGGGATCTCGTAATTGCCCCCGGCCGTGCCGAAAAAAATTACTGGAACGACCTCTGGCGTTACCGTGAGTTATTTTATATACTCAGCTGGCGCGATATTAAGGTACGCTATAAGCAAACCGTGCTGGGTGTGGCCTGGAGCGTTATCCGTCCGGTATTAACAACCATTATTTTTACCGTGTTGTTTAGCAAAATTGCTAAGCTGGATAATCCCGGCACTGCCCCTTATGCCCTGATGGTATTTGCGGGTATGCTGCCCTGGCAGTTTTTTAGTAATGCACTAAGTGAAAGCAGCGGAAGCCTGGTGGGCAATGCCAACCTGATCACCAAAGTGTATTTTCCCCGTATGATCATCCCGGCCAGTTCGGTCATTACCAGTATGGTTGACCTGGGGATTTCATTTTGTATTATGTTGCTGATGTTTGCCTGGTATGGTTTTATGCCCAGCTGGCATATTGTTTTCATGCCGTTATTTGTGTTACTGGCTTTTACCTGTGCCTTTGGTATTGGCCTATACCTTACGGCTGTAAATGTAAAGTACCGCGACTTCCGTTATATCATTCCCTTTATTGTGCAGTTTGGTTTATATGTTAGTCCTGTTGGCTTTAATAGTTTTATTATTAATGAAAAATGGCGGATGCTCTATTCTTTAAATCCCATGGTAGGGGTGATAGACGGATTTAGATGGTGCCTGCTCGGCGATCCCATGCACTGGCGCTCCTTTATTGTCTCAGTTTTTATGACGATGGGTTTTTTATGGGTGGGTATTTATTATTTTAGAAAGATGGAGAGGACTTTTGCGGATAATATTTAAAGAACAAGGTTAAGGTTAAGGTTAAGGTTAAGGCTAAGGCTAAGGTTAAGCCTGCCTGCCGGTAGGCAGGGCTAAGGTTAAGCAAAGCTTAAAAATAACAAGAGCCTCCTGAAAATCCAGGTTCTTGCTCAACCTCATTTCTTCGTATGTATACAGACTTTCAACAACTACCTGTTTGGCAAATGGCAATGCAATTGGCTGTTGATGTATTCTCCCTGACAGAAAATTTACCACGTAAAGAAGATTACGGATTAACATCACAGATAAGACGATCCTCTTTAAGTATATCAGATAATATTGCTGAAGGTTTTGGCAGACAACATAATGCAGATAAAATAAAATTTTATATTTATTCAAGAGGCTCCGCTAATGAAACAAAGAGCCAGCTGATTTTCGGCAACAGGGTTGGTTATTTTAAAGAGGATAAAGTAAGTGATTTGACGGAAAACATAAACAAAGTCATCGAGTCATTAAACAAAATAATTAAAACTTTAGGCAAAGATTGAGATTGAGTGGAGCCTTAAAATAATAAAAGCGTTCTGAAAATTCAGGCCCTGCTTAACCCTGCCTACCGGCAGGCAGGCTTAACCTTAACCTTAACCTCAACCTCAACCTGAAAGACAAAGGTTAAGGCAAAGATTAAGGTTAAGTAAGAGCGTTAAAATAATAATAGCCTCCTGAAAATTCAGTCACTTGCTCAACCCTGCCCTAACTCTTAACTTTTTTATTTAATTTTACACAAATGTTTTCTGATGATACCCGAATTAAAATTAAAAATATCACTGAAGGAATTGTCATTAAAGGGGCAGCAGATCATTGCACAACAGTCAGAAATCTCCTATGCTCAGGCTATCCTACAAGTACAACGGTTAAAACAGACTTCGAAAGTAAAGCACTCATTAAAGAAGAGCAGGCAGCTCTTTTAGAGCAATACAGCACCCAAAATAATTTGTGGGTTACTGATCTTCCCGGCGCAGACAGGTATTTAACAAGAGGCGGTGAAGCTAGTGTTTACCTGAGCACTGATAACAGAACAGTGGTAAAGCTCAATGACGCAGTATATTACGCAACCTGGCTGGAGTTTTTCAACAGCATACTTTTACACAATATTATTTTTGAAAATACTGCTTACAGTTTCCTTGGATTCTGCAAACAAAACAACATATTATTGGCCGTACTGAAACAACAGTTTATTAGTTCGGATGGTCAGGCTGATCTGGAAGATATAAAACAACTATTGGGCTTCAACGGTTTTGAAAACAGTAAACGAAATGATTATGTGCATACAGAGCTGGGCCTCATTCTTGAAGATATGCATGATGAAAATGTTCTTATTAACTCAGATACTTTATTTTTTATTGATACTGTTTTTTATACCGTAACACCAGTAACAGGCAAAGGTTAAGCCTGCCTGCCGGTAGGCAGGGTTGAGCAGGTGACTGAAATTTCAGGGGGCTCTTATTATTTTAACGCTCTTACTTAATTTTTAAGGTTGAGGTTAAGCCTGCCTGTTACTGGTGTTA
>CANKNL010000207.1 GCA_947483345.1 Chitinophagaceae bacterium
GGTTTTTTGCCTGTAAAAAATGATTTTATGGTTAACCAAAAGTTTTTAAAAAAGAAACTGACACCCAAAACAGCCGCAATGATCATTTGCAGCAAATAACTGCCACTTCCCGGATCGATATATAATAAAAAGAATTGCATAGCCTGTTTTAAATCTACACGAATTTAGCAAAAGCAATCAATAGATACGCTAAAAGGGTAAAGCTTATTCGAGGCCGGTCTTTGTTTTAAAAGAAAAATGTTTCTGGCTTAAATAACTGATGGTAACAATGATAACCGTGGTGACACACTGACTGAGAAACGGCCACCAACCAAATACCTCTACAAATATTTTAAGGATAAAATAATTGAGTGTAAGATTAAATACAAATGATAAGCCGTATCTGAAAAGTTGTATCCGTCCTTTTAAATTAGAATCTACGAACACCACATACCGCATTAGTAAAAAGCCCACAGTAAAATTTACACAAAAGGAAATGAAGAGGGCGGCATTATGAGGTTTCAGGGTATAAAAACCCAGTTCCACATTCTCGTTTTTAAAAACAAATACCAGTAATATTTTAAAGAGTGTTAGGCCTAATACGGTATTGGCGCCGCCACAGGCGGCATAACGAAATGTTTGTTCCGGCATAAACCTGCGGAACGGCGGGTAAAAAAAATCGATAAACGCTATGATCTTGTCCTTTGGCACCTATAAGATTTATTGTTTATTCTGATTGCTGTATGCGGTTTGTTATACGATGCACGTTTTCATCTATAAGCAGACCTGCATCGTACAATTAACATCACCTATTAGCTGTAAAGTTCTTCTCTCATCGCCTTCACCCTGTCATCTACCAGGTACTCGTCATAACTCATCAAACGGTCAATCATCCCTTTAGGCGTAAGTTCAATGATCCTGTTGGCAACGGTTTGCATAAACTGGTGATCATGTGTAGTTACTAAAATCACACTAGGATAGGCTACCATATTATCGTTAAAAGAAATAATGCTCTCCAGATCGAGGTGATTGGTAGGCTCATCCAATATTAACACATTTGGATTTTGTAACATCATTTTACTGATCATACACCGTACTTTTTCTCCACCACTTAATACATTGGTCTTCTTTAATATTTCGTCGCCACTAAAAAGCATTTTGCCTAAAAACCCACGTAAAAAATCTTCATCCACATCTTTGGTTGTGGGCGGTACATATTGCCTTAGCCAATCCATGAGGTTTAATGTACTCCCCTCAAAATATTCACTGTTATCATTGGGTAAATAAGCCGTTGTTACTGTTGTGCCCCATTCGTAGGTACCGTTATCGGCCTTCATTTTGCCATTGATAACTTCAAAAAAACTGGTCATTGCCATTGGATCACGGCTTATGAATGCTATTTTTTCGCCTTTTTGAATGTCGAATTTTATTTTACTGAAAATAGTTTTACCATCCAGTGTTTTCGACAGATTATCTACTTTTAAAATCTCATTACCCACTTCCCTTTCCTGTTTAAAAATAATGCCGGGGTATTTTCTGTTACTGGGTTCAATATCTTCGATAACCAGTTTTTCCAAGGCCTTTTTACGTGATGTGGCCTGTTTACTTTTTGATGCATTGGCGCTAAATCGTGCAATAAATTCAAGCAGGTCCTTTCGCTTGTCCTCATTTTTCTTATTCTTATCACTCATTTGCCTGGCGGCCAGTTGAGAACTTTCGTACCAAAAACTATAATTTCCGGTATACACTTTTATCTTACTTCTGTCAACATCGGCTACATGGGTACATACCGAATCTAAAAAATGGCGATCATGACTTACCACCAATACAATATTCTGGTAATCGGCTAAAAAATTCTCCAGCCAGCTAATGGTTTCCACATCCAGGTTATTGGTAGGTTCATCCAATAATAAAATATCCGGGTTACCAAAAATAGCCTGAGCCAACAGTACCCTTACTTTAATATTGGCTGCAATATCTTTCATCAATTGCTGATGTAGTTCATCTTTAACCCCCAGATCGCTTAGTAAAGTCGCGGCATCACTTTCTGCTGTATAGCCTCCCATTTCGCCAAAGTCATGTTCCAGGTCACCAGCTTTAATACCATCTGCTTCAGAAAAATCCTCCTTGGCATACAAGGCATCTTTTTCATGCATCACTTTCCACATTTTTTTATGGCCCATCAGCACAGTATTTAAAACTGTCACTTCATCAAACCCAAACTGGTTTTGGCTTAAAACTGCCATCCGCTCACCCGGCGTGATATCAATGGTTCCCTTATTGGGTTCAATTTCGCCACTGATGATTTTTAAAAAAGTTGATTTGCCGGCACCATTGGCACCAATCACACCATAACAGTTTCCCTTAGTGAAACTGATATTCACTTCATCAAACAAAACCCGTTTGCCGTATGCCAGCGTTATATTATTTGCACTTATCATAATTATTAAAAAGTGTGCAAAGATAAGGGAAGCGGTTGGCAGTTGGCCATTTGCTGTTGGCAATAATTAATCTGCTGAATAAGCCGCCGCCAAATGCCTACTGTTTTTTGCCCATTGCCAACTGCCAACTATATTTGCAGCATGTCTATAGTGAAAAATTTACAGGAAAGTACCATACAGAGTTTATCGGCTTTATATAATCAAAGCTTTACAGAAAAAGATTTTCAGATAAACCAGACCAAACCCGAATTTGAGGGAGACTACACCCTGGTGATGTTTTCTTTGGTAAAATCCTTAAAACTACCTCCCGAAACTATTGGCAATCAATTGGGTGAGCATCTTATTAAACACTATCCGCATTTGTTTTCTGCCTACAATATCATAAAGGGTTTTTTGAATCTTACCGTCATTGATGCTTATTGGCATGATTTTTTAAATGAAAATCACAACAACACCGGCTATGGGAAAAAAGGCATGAATGGCAAAAAAGTGATGGTAGAATATGCCTCTCCCAATACCAACAAGCCCTTACACCTTGGTCATCTAAGAAATATTTTTTTAGGCTGGAGTGTGGCAGAAATTTTAAAAGCCAATGGTTACGAGGTTATAAAAAGCTGCATCATTAATGACCGGGGCATTCATATTTGTAAAAGCATGATTGCCTGGCAGCTTTTTGCCCAAGGCAGCACACCGGACAGCACGGGTATTAAAGGCGATCATTTTGTTGGTGACTATTATGTAAAATTCAATGATGTTTATAAGGCCCAGGTGGCCAACCTAATCACGGCCGGTAAAACAAAAGATGATGCTGAAAAAGAGGCCCCCATTATGAAAGCCACACAGCAAATGTTGCTGGACTGGGAGGATGGAAAACCCGAAGTGATGGCACTTTGGAATACCATGAACAGCTGGGTATATGCAGGTTTTGATGTGACCTACAACAGTATTGGCGCCGATTTTGATAAGACCTATTATGAAAGCAATACCTATCTGCTGGGTAAAGATATTGTGCAACAAGGCATGGACAAAAATGTTTTTTTTAAAAAAGATGATGGCAGCATCTGGATCGATTTAACCGCTGAAGGATATGATGAAAAGATTGTGCAACGGCGTGATGGCACATCTGTTTACATAACCCAGGATATTGGTTTAGCACTGCAGAAATATGAACAATTTAAAATTGAACAAAGTATTTATGTAATAGGTAATGAACAGAATTACCATATGAAAGTATTACAGCTCATTTGTCAAAAACTGGGTATGCCCAATGCCGATAATATTTTTCACCTAAGCTATGGTATGGTGGAACTTACCAGCGGCAAAATGAAAAGCCGTGAGGGCACTGTGGTTGACGCAGATGATATGGTTAATGAGATGCTGGCTACATCGCAGCAACATACCGAAGAACTGGGCAAAGTAAAAGATTTTACAGAGACTGAATTAAAACTGCTATATCATACCATTGGACTGGGCGCCATGAAATTTTATTTACTGCGGGTTGATCCTAAAAAAACAATGGTATTCAATCCGGCAGAGAGTATAGACTTTCATGGATTTACAGGTCCCTTTGTGCAATATACTTATGCCAGGATTAAAAGTATTTTAAGAAAACAATTGACCAATGACAGCATGACCAATAACACTATGACAGATGCCTTATTAAAATCAGAAAAAGAGATCATGGTCATGGCTGAACAATATCCTGCAATCATTGAACAGGCCAGTGCCGAGCTTAATCCCTCTGTGATTGCCAATTATATATTTCATCTCGCAAAATCATTTAATTCTTTTTACGCCGAACTGTCTATTGCCAATGCCGAAACTGAATCAAAAAAACAATTGCGTTTAAACCTATCACGCCTAACCGCCAATATCATTAAAAGCGGCATGCAGTTACTGGGTATTGCTGTACCCGAAAGGATGTAATGCCTGTTGAAAAAAAATATTGATTTTTTTTCGCATATCTCTTTAACTAATGTGTTTAATTTACACTTTAGTAATTTAGCCATATAAATCATATTTTTGAGCAATGAAAAAGAAGGTTACTAAAATTGGTGTACTTACTTCGGGGGGCGATAGCCCGGGCATGAATGCCTGTATACGCGCAGTTGTCAGAACAGGCATTCACCATGGCCTGGAAGTATTTGGCATCATGAGAGGATATACCGGCATGGTTGAAGATGATATTATTCGTTTGGAAAGCCGCAGTGTGGCCAATATCATTCAACGTGGAGGTACGATATTAAAAACATCCCGTTGTATGGAGTTTTTTGAGCCCGAGGGCAGAAAAAAAGCCTATGCTAATTTAAAAAAACACGGTATAGATGGCCTGGTCATCATTGGCGGTGATGGCAGTTTCAGAGGAGCACAAATTTTCAGTAATGAATATGATATACCCTGCATTGGTTTACCGGGTACAATTGATAAAGATATTGCCGGCACCGATTTTACAATTGGTTTTGATACGGCTGTAAATACCGCTGTTGAAGCCATTGATAAAATTCGTGATACCGCAGAAGCACACGATCGTTTATTTGTTATTGAAGTCATGGGGCGGGATGCTGGCTATATAGCCCTGCACAGCGGTATTGCAACCGGTGCTGAAAACATTTTAATTCCGGAAAGAAAAACTGAAATAGAAAATGTTATCGCCCAACTTGCTGAAAA
The DNA here is from genome assembly GCA_947483345.1 of Chitinophagaceae bacterium. Taxonomy (GTDB): domain Bacteria; phylum Bacteroidota; class Bacteroidia; order Chitinophagales; family Chitinophagaceae; genus Ferruginibacter. The sequence goes on from CANKNL010000207.1 coordinate 5,088, forward strand.
AGAAAGACGGCAAAAATTGGTTAACCTCATTGTAGTTGCTGAAGGCGAAGAATTTGGCGGTGGCAATGAAGTTGCCAAATTTATAAAAGCCCGTTTGCCTTTACTTGAAGTAAGGATATGTATTCTGGGACATATACAAAGAGGCGGGGCTCCAAGCTGTATGGACAGACTTATTGCAAGCCGCATGGGCTACCATGCTGTTGAATCACTAGTAGAAGGCAGACATAATGTTTTTGTTGGAATCGTAAATAATAAAATCAATTATATTCCACTCGATGAAGCCATTAAGAAAAAACAACGCATAAGCGAAGAATGGTTGAAAATCGTTAAAATACTCGCAACATAATA
>CANKNL010000208.1 GCA_947483345.1 Chitinophagaceae bacterium
ATGTTTTACGATCAGGCTCAGTACTCGTTAATAAAATTCCATTTAGCATGGCCTGATTGTAACGGTCTGCCAAACCCCTGATGACAATAAATTTACCTTCCTGGATACTGGCACCGGGTGTACGTTTCAAAACTTCGCCGGTGTTTTTATCGGGGCTTCTCCTGATGGCTTCGGCAGAAATCACCGAGGCTACCGTATTGGTTGTTCTTTGAAAACTGATCATCGCATTTACACTCTCTTTTTTTGCAGAACTGGCACGAACGATAACTTCTTCTCCTGTCTTTGCCTTTAAATCAAGTGTAATATCAATATGTGCAATACCATCTGCACCGGTTTCTACATCAGTTACTTCTTTGCCCTGATAGTTGGTAGAACTTATAATAAGAATGTATTTTTTACCCAGTTCTGCATTTAATACAAAACGCCCATCCAGGTTTGTGGCAATACCTTTCCCGGTTTCTTTAATTAAAACAGTTATGCCTGCTAGCGGGGTGCCTGTTTTAGAGTCTGTAATTTTCCCTTCGATCTTTCCTTTCTGTGCAAATGAAGAAGATATGCTGAATAAAAATGTAACAATTAGTAATAACGATTTCATGCCTTTTATATTTACCGCAAAAAGACAACATGTGTATTATGCTAACATGAAACTAAGGTTAGGGAATTGTTACGGCTATGTTACGGCAATGTTATGTACTTGGTTAAGTTGTATAATATTTTTTCCTTAACCAAAACGACACATTCACTAATGCAATCAATGCGGGCACTTCTACCAGGGGGCCAATAACCCCTGCAAATGCCTGTCCGCTATTGATGCCAAATACACCAATGGCTACGGCTATGGCCAGTTCAAAATTGTTTCCGGCTGCAGTAAAGGCTATGGAAGCATTGGTAGCATAATTGGCGCCCATTTTTTTGCCAATAAAAAAACTGACTACAAACATGATGGCAAAATAGATCACCAAAGGAAGGGCTATCCGTAATACATCAAAAGGGATCTGAACAATCAGTTCGCCTTTTAAACTAAACATCACTACAATGGTAAACAATAAAGCGATCAATGTAATGGGAGAAACAAAAGGAATGAATTTTGTGTCATACCATGCAGCCCCTTTCCATCTTAATAAAAAGAACCTTGTTAAAAAACCGGCTGCGAATGGGATGCCTAAATAAATAGCCACGCTTTTTGCAATCTGGCTAATGGTGATATCAACAACAGAACCTGTAATACCAAATAAGGGTGGAAGTAGGGTAATAAAAACATAGGCATACACACTGTATAAGAGCACCTGAAAAACACTATTCAATGCTACTAACCCTGCGGCATATTCGCGGCTTCCTTCTGCCAGTTCGTTCCAAACAATTACCATGGCTATGCAACGGGCGAGGCCAATAAGAATGAGACCTACCATGTATTGGGGATAACCATGTAAAAAGGTAATGGCCAAAACAAACATGAGTATGGGCCCAATGATCCAATTAAGCAATAGAGAAACGCCGAGTACTTTAGTGTTCTTGAAAACGGCTTTCAGCTTATCATATTTCACTTTGGTAAAAGGCGGGTACATCATTAAGATTAACCCAATGGCCAAGGGGATATTGGTTGTGCCCGAAGAAAATGAATTGATGAATGTTGATGATGAAGGGAAAAAATAACCAATGCCTACACCAACAACCATGGCTAAAAAAATCCAGAGGGTTAAATACCTGTCGAGGAAACTTAATTTTTTTCTTTCATGTGCGGGGGCACAGCCGTTTGCAGTCATATTTATCTTTATTTAGTTTTAATAACAATTATTTTTTTTCTTTGCCAGTGTCATGGAAATATGGACAAAATAGGTTTTCATTTTCGCAATGGCTTTTTCATCTATACAGTAGCAAATGCTATTCCCTTCTATGCTTCCTTTAATCAATCCCGCATTTTTAAGTTCTTTTAAATGTTGCGAAACAGTGGGTTGTGCCAGGGGTAATTCATTTACAATATCGCCACAAATGCAGTTTTCTGCATGCAGTAAATAATCAATAATGGCAACCCTTGCCGGGTGCCCTAAAGCCTTAGCCAATGTGGCAATGGCGTTATGTTTGTTGGTGAAGTGTTCTGTTTTTGTTGCCCCCATACCGGTAATTTAATATTGCAATATTACGATATTGAGTAGGCATTTAAAGTTATTTATTTATGCTAACCGGTTATTTTAACCTAAAACCTGAATTGTAACCTGCAGGTAAAAACATCATCTTTTACATCAGATGTGAAGCCGGTCAGCTGTGTTTTTTCATTGGTTACTTTGGCATAATACAGCACAATCTTTACATTTTCTGTTAAGTAATTTATATAGCCCAGGCCAATGGTATGGTACTTAATATTGGCAGCTGTAAAATTGCTTCCGGCTGCACCGATTTCATTACCACTTACTTTGGTATTAGGGTCGTACCAATCATATTTTAATAGTAATTGATTTCTGGTATTGAAAATAGGTTGCAGCAAATAAAAATAAGCCCCGTTAAAATGTCTGATATGAAAGCCATCGCTGCCTGTGGTTAAAGCCGTTGGCGTTTCTGAATTGGTTGCCGTGCCGGTTTGTTTACCTGTTACAAATTCGGCTCTTAACTCGGTGGTAAGCCCTTTATGGCTTTTAAATTTTAACTGCATATTGGCTCCGTAGTAATGCCTGGGTGATGTTTTATCAATATTGGCTATTGAAGAATCTACAGTAATCTTTTTTATGCCCAACACGGTATTGGTTGAATACACATATTTTGTATTCTGCGCCAGACTGCCATATAAAACAGATGCACCCGCGGCTACAGTCATTTTTTTGCCCAAAGGATAAGGTTTAAGTGCCAGGTTTCCAATAAGGTCTTTTGAATTATCAAAATCACCGGCAGCATTGATACCCTGCCCGTTAAAAAAACCGATATCTGCTTTCAGGTATTTCAAAGCAATATCTTTTCGCCTAGAGTCTAAACTGATCATGGCACCCAGGTCTCTTTCACTTTTCATCAATATCTGGCTCATCCGGCCTCTTTCAGGGCTTTCGCGGTCGCTGCTGCTGAGGTTAACTTCATAACCAAAGGGGCGGGCAAACATACCTATTGTAAATGAAAATAATTTATATCTGTTCTCAAAAATGCGTCCCCATACATCCCTTACCGTAAATGCCCTTTCATTGGCATCAAACTGAAACACGATCTGCACACTTGGTTTTTTCCCATCAGAAAAATGAACATAATCAATACGCACCCTGCTTCTGCGGAGCATAAAACGGTTATTAACCTTTGCCGAAAAATCGCCTCCTTCAAATGACTTGATTCCTTTACTGCCAGCTATCTGAAACTGGGGCTGTATATAGCCGCCTATTTTAAGGTGATCGAATTTTTTATACAGGTTTAATAAACCACGGCCCGTTTCCTTACTGGTATCCACCATATCCATAAGGTATTGGGCCTGTAAAAACTGGTATACGAATAGTGCCAAAGCCAATAGTGGCAGTTTTTTCCTTAGCATAAATCAATTTTGCTACAAAGGAATAACAATTTAATATTAACTCTGTGTTATCAAATCATTAACATTTTCAAACACTTTTATTATTTTATCTTAAAGCGTAATCTTTGCCGTAAATAATAAAATTATGGCAGGTTTTAATTCAATCTTAAAGATTTTTTTACCCAAAGACAGGGTATTTTTTCAACTCTTTGAAAGTGTTGTAGACGTGTTGGTAAAAATGGGGGAAAAACTTAAAGAAGTGGTTAATGAACCCGATTTTGATGGCCGGGCTAAATTGATCAAGGAGCTTGAAGATATGGAACATGAGAATGATGATTACACACACCAGATCTTTACCGAACTGGGTAAAAACTTTATTACCCCATTCGACAGGGAAGATATACATTACCTGGCTTCTGCCCTGGATGATATTGCCGATTACATTTATGCCTCTGCCAAAAAAATAAATTTTTACCGGGTTAATCCCAATGATACCGGTATTCATAAAATGGCCGATATCATTTCTAATGGTTGTGTTGCCGTACATAATGCGGTTACCGAATTACGTAACATGAAAGACATGCGTAAGATCACTGATGCACTAGTGGCCATTAACAGTATCGAAAATCAGGGCGATGATATATTTGATATGAGTATTGAAAAACTTTTTGCCGAAGAACCGGATGCTAAAGAGGTGATTAAGAAAAGAGAGATCTATCAGGTGATGGAAATTGTAACGGATAAATGTGAAGATGCAGCCAATGTGATTGAAAGCATCATTGTGAAGTACGCTTAAAATAATTAGCTCATTAGCACACCAGCACATTATAAATAATATGACTTTAGTAATAGTAATCATTGCACTGGCTTTAATATTCGACTACATCAACGGGTTTCATGATGCAGCAAACTCAATAGCTACAGTAGTTTCAACTAAGGTGCTGACCCCGTTTCAGGCTGTTGTATGGGCCGCCATTTTTAATTGTGTGGCTTATTTTATTTTTAAAGATCATGCGGTTGCCAACACCATCAGTAAAACAGTTAACAAAGAATTTATTACGTTGCCGGTGATCTTATCGGGCCTTATCGCTGCCATATTTTGGAATTTATTAACCTGGTGGTATGGTATTCCATCATCATCATCCCATACACTTATTGGCGGTTTCGCCGGAGCGGCTATTGCCCATGCCATGATATTAAAAGGGGCCGGTATCAGTTGGGGTAAGATCATAGAATCTGACATCATCATTAAAACGATCATTTTTATTTTTCTGGCTCCGCTTATCGGTATGGCCATTTCTATTTTTATTACAGTGGTCACCGTTATGCGCAATGTCTGGATCAGGATAGGTATTATAGCGGTGTTGACTGTATTGACTGTTTTCTTATTCGACTATTTTGAAAACAGTAAAATGGACGAAAATCTCCAAAAGTTTTTAAAAGTTGATAAGTATAAAAAAGAAGTAAAAGAAACATTAGCTAAAAAAGCCCTTAATCCCAATGACACAACACTTGTAAAAGCCTATAATACCGCCAAAGAAAAACTTGATAAGGCCATACCCAATTATAATAAAATGGCTTTGCTGGTTGAAGATTTTGATCAACTTGGTGCAAAAAATATTGCCAAACAGGCTGCCGATAGTGGCTGGTTAAAAGATATTGAATCCAGTAAGCTAAAAGATGATGTTCGTAATGCAAACGATTTTTTGGTACTGGAAGCCAAAGCAGCAAGTGATAAAGAAGCGAATGCGGCTTATCAAATTGCAAAAGAGGTAACCGAAAAATATAAAGGCCCGCTAAAAAGTTTTTTAGCCGGAACAATTTCTGCAGATAGCACCATGTTCGCAATACAAGCTATTTATCCTATTGCTGATGTAAATAAAGAAAAAGTAAAAAAGAAAATTACCGGATTTAGTATTGAAAAAGCATTGATAAAAGATATCGAAAA
>CANKNL010000209.1 GCA_947483345.1 Chitinophagaceae bacterium
GATGATCAGGTATATAACAATATTCAAAAGTACGGCAACACAACGGCCGCTTCTATCCCCATTGCACTTTGCGAAGCCTGGGAAGAAGGGAAAATAAAAGAAGGGGATTTAATTTGTTTAACCGCTTTTGGCAGTGGATTTACCTGGGCGGGGGCATTAATTCGTTGGTAAATGATGGCGCTTTTTGTGCGTGTTTTATTAGGATTGATAAACGGTGCTGATATTAATTTTTGATTTATTAATTTTATACCCACAATTTATTTTATGAAACAACATATTTTATTGATACTGATCTTTGCATGCCTCGGTAACGGCCTATTTGCACAGACCACTGTTGATATTTTTATCAATGGAACCAAGGCTGGCCAGATCAGTTTAAATGCCGATCAAAATACGGGCGGCATCTCCTACAAAAAATCAGTTTATAAAAAAATAGATCGCTTAACCGTTGAAATACACGGCAAATCAGTTGATGGCGGCTATTACAGAAAAGTACAGGTTATTGGAGATGATGTGGCCCCTATGCTTATTGCTTCAGAAACCGAAGGGGCTGTTGGACAATTTGTACTTACCGATAGTAAACTAATTAAAAGGCTAACTAAAGGCAAGCCCATAACACTGTATGTAGAAAAAACACCGGCCAATACAAAAAGTACAGAAGCCGTAACAAAAGTGTATTTAGGTACCCTTACCCGGGAAAAATAATTCATGGATCGAAAATTTATTTATTTCGTTAACCCCATTTCGGGAACCCGGGACAACCTGTTGTTACTCGACATCATAAAAACCAAAACCGCCCAAAAAAACATTCCCTTTGACATACTGCATACCCATGCATCGGGGGAATATCTTGATCTAAAACAAAAAATTACGACCGAAAAAATAACAGATGTCATCGTTTGCGGAGGAGATGGTACTGTAAATCAAATTGCAAATGCCTTATTGGGAATAGTAGTAAATATAGGCATCATCCCTATGGGCAGTGGTAATGGCCTGGCATTTGCAGCAAAAATTTCAAAAAATATTCATCGGGCACTAGACATTATTTTTGCCGGCAACGCGGTATACATTGACAGTTTTTATATCAACCAAAAATTCAGCTGCATGCTTTGCGGGCTTGGCTTTGATGCACAGGTTGCGCATGATTTTGCAAAACAGCAAAAACGGGGATTGGTTACATATATAAAACAATCGACCAAAAATTTCTTTACGGCCAAACCCTATCCCTTTGAAATTATACTGAATGGTTCATCCATATTTACAGATGCTTTTTTTATCAGTATTGCCAATAGTAACCAGTTTGGCAATCATTTTACCATTGCCCCACAGGCAAGCCTACACGATGGTTTGCTGGATATTGTAGTGGTCAATAAAATGAGTAAACTTCGGATGATATGGACCGTTTTAAAACAAATACAGAACGGACAGGTGCGTACATATGAAGACAAAAAATACCATGGTAAAGACATTCATTATTTTCAAGCAAAACAACTGACCATAAAAAACTTTAAGCTTGCCCCGCTTCATATTGATGGCGATCCGGTAGAAACAGCTGAAGAATTTAAGATTGCCATTATAGAAAATGCCTTTAAACTGCTTATGCCTTAGCGTTACTTCAGCAAATCTTTTATCATTTTTAATGACGCCTGATTAAATGTATTATTGAAAGAGGCTTTTACGTCCCTTTTTTCTCTGGCCGTTAAATGAAAATTAAGGGCTGCCCCTTTATCCTCCGTTTCGGGTACATACATAAAAGAGATACGTTGCAGGGCCTGGTTAAAATCGGCCTTCAGATAACTGTATTGATCCGTTTCCGAAAAATCCTGCAGCTTATACCAATTGTGTTGCAGCATGGTACCCGGCTTGATCAGAAAATCGGTGATGGATCCGGTTTCATAGGGTTGCTGCCAGTTATCCTGCATGCGATCGCGAATTTGAAGAATAATGACTTTACTTATATTTTGTTTTAGCCAGTCTTTAAAATTATTAATAAACCGAAGACTGGTTTCCTGTCCGATATTATCCCTTAAACCAGCATCCATCACATCAATTACAGGGTTGCTGGGCAACCACACATTGGGTAAGATGTATGGAAAAGTTGCATTCATACGCAACGCACTAAGCAACCGAACATTTAAAGGATTCTGTTTGGCAAACATGGCGGTAAAATCCACGGCATCCGGACTGGCGGTAGGATCGGCTTCGTACAACAGAGGTTTCATCATAAAACTAATCGGCTGCGTGCTGATCATCATTCGTCTGCCATCTCTGGTAATTGTAGAATTAAAAATCAATAGCGGCACCATGGCCGCTTTTTCATCTGCCTGGTAATCCTTCAATTGGTTATTAAGAATTTGTCCGCTATTGCTGTTCAGTTTTTGTTCAAACGCAAAGCCCCTGTCTTTAATATACTTATACCCGCCAACTGAAAATTTTTGTGCCAGCGAAAAAATATCACGGGCAACCATAGACGAAAATATTGGATTGAGTAAGTCCTTTGCCAGGTTATCGGAGTAAACCTGACTATGTAAATTAAGTGGCCGGCCTTTTTGTTGTAGCCGGTATAACTCACGATAATACGTAGCCGCCAGCATACCACCGCTGGCCCCGCTAATCATCATGCTATGTGGCATCAATTTGCCCTGTACAGCACTATCCAGCTGCTGCAACGTATTCATCACAAATGTGCCGCTTCGTAAACCGCCGCCACTCACATTAATAAAGATCATGACCGGTTTTTCTTCCGGTTGCTTTTTTTTCCAGTTCTCCAGTATCTGCAGCATATTGGCTTTATCGGCAACAATATTTTCGGGCATACAAAGTTTTTGTAAGGCTTGCTTGGTATATTGAGGCCTTTCTGCTTTATCCTTATAGTTTAAGCCGTAAGCCTTATTCCTGGTATCTATTATTTCGGCCGTATACAAGCGATCAACAAATAAAATAAGGATGATAAAAACCGGTAAGCTCCAGCTTTGCAAAAAATAAGACAGGGCACCAATAACGGCCGTCATGGCGGCAAAAAATATCAGAATACTGGCAGCAGCAGGTACCTGAAAAAAAGGGCTGTCCATAAAAAAACCAATGACAATCAAAAAAATAAAAGCCAATACAATGACCAGAATACTTGAAATATGATGTCTTTTAAATACCGTATCCAAAAATGCCTGATTATAATGGGATACATTCCTGATTTTACGAAACCGGAAGTTATCCCCGAGATAGAAATGCACTTGCAATCCCGGATTTTTAATTTCGGAATGACCATTATGGTGCTGGTAATTAAAATGCTGAGCCGTATCAATGATTGGGGCTATCGTTCTTTGAATTGTTTTTTCGGCACTAAAAAAATAGGCAAATGAAAAGGCGAGTAAAAGGATAAAGCCGGCCAGCATACCGGCAATAATCAGCAGCACTTCGCCCACACCCATTAATTCTTTTTGTCTGTCGAAAATAAAAAGCTTGAAAAAATAAAAGCCCAGAAAAAATAATGGCAACAGGGCATTATTGATACAGTATTTTAAAAATGGTTGTGTTGTGGTTGCCAGAAACCGGCACCGTTTACTATGCAAAATAAAGGTGGTGATATTCCAGCTCATGATAAATACCCCCAGAGCAATACCAACAATAGCGGCACTTAATGCGTTGACGTTTCCTAAATATTCGGGAGAAAAAAATAAGGCATCGGCTCCATAACTTCTCATAAATCCACTGTTGATGGTACTCCCCAAAACGTACCAAAAAATCAGCAATACCTGAAACTTTCTAAAATGCAGAATAAAAAGCTGAACAGGGAAAGAATAATAAATATGGTTCAGCATTTGCGTCATGTAAAAAGGTGTTTTTTAAAATTACAACTTAAACATACATCCAGCAACCCGGTTAAATCACTTCCTTTTTTTGAACAACAAAAATCAGCGTAATAATTACCATGAGTAATGCCATGGCAACAAACTGATGAGAGACACCTAAAAAAACCAAGCGACCGGGGTAGGTTGCAAACAGAACAGTTAAAATACCCAAAATAAGCTGTAACGATACCAGCAAGATCAAGCCCGAACAAAGCCTGCTGAATAATTTATTTTTTATAACAGATCGTGACTGGTACCACCATAGTCCAATTAAAACAACGAGCAAATAAGCTAATCCCCGATGAATAAAATGAATGGTAATAGGATTAGCCACAAGATTTTTTGTAAAAGGCTCAAGTTCTGCAATGGTTGCAGGAAGCATACTGCCATTAATATCTGGCCAGGTTGGTGCTGCAATGGCTGCCCGAAGGCCGGCCATAAAACCACCATAAACCAATTGAAAGAATAACAGGATCAAAATGAATAACAGAAAGTTTTTAAGTTTTGGGCTTATCAGTTTTTGTTCGTCTTTAATTAATAAACTTATTGCAAACCACCAGGTATAACATAACAAACCGAGTGCTGCAATAAAATGTGTGGTAAGTTCTACATGGCCTACAAAATATTTTTCAGGCAGCAGTCCACTTTTAACCATAAACCATCCAATATACCCCTGCACGCCGCCCAATAAAAAAAGTATAACCATGGGCCTGATCATATTTTTATTGAACTTTTTGGCTGCCAGAAAATAAATAAATCCAAATAAAAATACCAAGCCCATTAATCTGGCCCAGGACCGGTGAAACCATTCCCAGAAAAAAATAAATTTAAATTCAGATAATGTAAATCCCTTGTGTACATATTTAAACTGATCGGTTACTTTATATTTATCAAACTCAGTTTGCCAGGCCAGTTCATTTAAAGGTGGTAATGTGCCGGTGATGGGCTTCCATTCGGTTATGGAAAGACCTGATTCGGTTAACCGGGTAATGCCACCCAGTAAAACCTGTATAATGATCATGCCCACACCAACTAAAAGCCAGTAAGCAATTTGGCGTTGAGCCTGCTGTTGATTGGCCGGCAAATTTTGTTGACGATTACCCATATAGCTGCAAATTTACTGCAGCCATTGCTGTAATTGCAAAATGAATTGTTTTTTTATTGTTTTATCGGATATTTGGACTAAAGCAGAAGCCGGAAACTGGTGAAATTTTCACTCATTGATATTTTCCCCTACTCTTCCCATACCTGCTTTTAAAAAAGATAAATAGTAATGTTGCATCCATTTCTACATCAAGATTTAACAGAAGCGGGATTGGATGAAGCCGGACGTGGTTGTTATGCTGGTCCTGTGTATGCTGCTGCAGTAATCTTGCCTGCAGATTTTTATCACCCTTTACTAAATGACAGCAAGAAGTTAACCGAAAAACAGAGAAACCTGTTGAGGCCCATCATCGAAAAAGAAAGCATTTCTTTTGCCGTAGCATCGGTAGATAACGAAACCATTGATAAAATAAATATTTTACAGGCGAGTTTAAGCGCCATGCACAGCGCCTTAAATAAATTAAAAATAA
>CANKNL010000210.1 GCA_947483345.1 Chitinophagaceae bacterium
ATAAGCTAAATGAGATGTTTAGCCTACGAAGATAGGTAATTTGTTTGGAGAATATTGTTAAGGGGGCTGTTATGCGTTTAGAATGGCAGGATGATATTGTTATTTCACCTTATCCAGTTGCTGCTCAATTTTCTGCAATACATCGGTCATTTCTTTTTCTAAAGCCGGGTTGGTTTCGGCGCTTGTTTGGGTGGCATACCAGATCATCACCATGGCAATATAGTCCTGCATATCCTTGCCGGCAAACTGGGTTTTAAATTCTACAATTTTATCGTTGATGGTTTTTAAGGTGCGGCGAATGGTTTCTTCATCAGAAGAATTGGTCTTAATGCGATAAGTACGATCGCCAATTACAATATTTACGGGGATGAGCTCTGCCATGATTATTCACTTAATAGACCAATACATTTATCAATTTCACGGATGTACTGACTGATGTTTTTTTCAAAAGCTTTTTTATCTGTTTCGTTCATTTTACCGGCAGCAGCTTTTAAAATCGATATTTTTTCCTGCAGGGCTTTTATTTGTTGATTGTCTTTTTCTGTTGTTTCCTGCAATTGCTTTAGCAATGCGCTTTGCCGGTTATTCTCTTTTTGCAAATGCTGGTAGTTCTTCAGCAATTGCTGAAGTTTATCGTTAATGCGTTTGATATTTTCAGATAGTGTTGTCAATCTAAAAGGTATTTATTTTATCATGCTCTTACAAGTCCTTCCCTTTGGGGGAAGGATTTAGGATGGGGCCTTATTTCCTTATTTCTGCACCTAATTCCTTTTCATAAGCCCCAATGATCTTATTCATCATACCGTCAATCTCCTTATCGGTCATTGTTTTTTCTTCATCTAAAAAAGTAAAACTGATGGCCATTGATTTTTTGTCCGCACCAATTTTTTCACTTTCAAATATATCAAACAAACGGATCGATTTTAATTTATTTATTTTGGCAGTGCCCGTTGCTTTTTCAATGGCTTCAAATGGCAGGGCCTGGTTTACAATTATGGCCAGGTCGCGGTTTACGGCCGGGTATTTAGAAACGTCTTTATGCTGAATGATATTTTTCTTATTCAATTTTAGTAAATGATCCCAATTTAAATCGGCATAAAAAACCGGTTGTTTAATATCAAACCTCTCTAGCTTGTTATTATTAACCATACCCATTTCTGCAACCTTTTCATTTTTAATAAGGGCCTGCAAACTGCTTGCTAAATCCATGTTTTCTGATGGTGAATAGGCCTCTACCTGTAATCCTAAAGCCATAATTATTTTTTCAAAAACTGCTTTTATAAAATAAACATCTGCTTGCTCTCCTTTTTGTTTCCAGCTATCAGTGGTTTTATGTCCGGTAATATAAATGCTGAGGTGATTAGTTTCTATATATTTTCCGGCCTCATTAATGGCATAGGTTTTACCAAATTCAAAAAATTTAAGATCATTATTTTTATGGTTGAGGTTATAAGCAATAGTGGTTAATCCGGTTTCCATCATGGCCGGCCTCAATATATTTAATTCCTCGCTTAAATTATTGATCATCTTCACCGTATGCTGCAAAACCGCATCATGATAATAGGCGCTATTGGTAATGGAGTTGGTAAATATCTCCTGAAAGCCTGAACCGGCAAGGTATTCGGCTATTTTTTCAGAATAAGCCATGTCGTGCGTCAATGTTTCAATAGATGGTGCAATTGAGATCACTGTTGGGATCTCTACATTATCCAAACCATCAATGCGCATTATTTCTTCTACAATATCGGCAGCTATGCTGATGTCGGGTTTACTAAAGGGAACTGTAAAGCGCATTTCATCATCTCCTTCTTTTAAAAGTTCAAATCCTAAACTGCTTAAAATGTTTTTAACGGTATCGCCATGATAATTTTTACCGCTTAATTTTTTAAGATAATGATATTTAAGAGCCACTTCTGTTTTTTCTTTTGGAATGGGGTACACATCAATGATATCACTGGCAATTTGGCCGCCGGCAATTTCTTTGATCAGCATGGCCGCTCTTTTTAAAACAGGTACGGTATTGCTGATGTCTACGCCTTTTTCAAAACGGGCTGCCGCATCCGTACGTAGCCCATGCCTTAAAGATGTTTTACGTATAGCTGTTGGATTAAACCAGGCACTCTCTAAAAAAATATTTGTAGTGCTTGCCGTTACCCCGCTATGCAAGCCACCATAAACACCGCCAATACACATCGGTGCTTCTGCATGGCAGATCATCAGATCATCGGCAGCTAATTTTCTTTCCTTGTCATCCAAGGTTATAAAAGGGGTTGCTTCGGGTAAGTTTTTTATAATAATTTTTTTTCCGGTAATGGCATCAGCATCAAAAGCATGCAGCGGTTGGCCGGTTTCGTGCAAAATAAAATTAGTAATATCAACGATATTATTAATGGGCCGCAGGCCAATACTTTTTAATTTTTGTTGCAGCCAATCAGGACTTTCTGCAATGCTAACACCTTCTAGGCTCACACCGGAATAACGCTGACAGGCTTCCGCATTTTCAATAATGATGTCCATCTGTAAACCCTGGTTATCGGGTTTGAAATTATTTTTGAAAGGTGTTTTTACAACCGTATCTTTTTTAATGTGGTGCGATAGGTATGCGCAAACATCACGGGCCACACCCAAATGACTCATGGCATCAATACGGTTAGGCGTAAGGCCAATCTCAAAAATATAATCATCGGTCAGTTTAAAATAGGCTGCCGCAGTTGTGCCAACGGTTGTATCAGGCGGCAGTACCATTATGCCAGCGTGGCTTTCGCTCAAACCAATTTCATCTTCGGCACAAATCATGCCCTGGCTTTCTACGCCACGGATCTTTGCTTTTTTTATGGTTAATGGTTCGCCAGTAATGGGGTAGATGGTAGAGCCGATTGTGGCCACCAGCACTTTTTGTCCAACAGCCACATTGGCTGCACCACAAACGATCTGCAGGTTTTCTGCTGTAGCAATATTTACAGTGGTGAGGCTTAATTTATCAGCATCTGGATGTTTTTCGCAGGTCATCACTTCGCCAATGACCACGCCTTGCAAACCACCTTTAATGGTTTCGTATTTATGCAGGCTTTCCACTTCAAGTCCGATTGAAGTGAGAATCTTGCTTAACTTTTCGGGTTCAATGATATCGGGTAAATAGTCACTAAGCCAGTTATAACTAATAATCATCCGGGTAATACATTTAATTAGTAATTGGCAAATATACTATTTCGCACTTTAAGCGTATTTAACAACTGCTTTAAAATAATCAATAAAAAGCACTGCAGTCGTTTTGTATACAAAGATCAGGCTGTTATTTAAACGAAATAGAAGTGAAAATTAAAAACAGAAACTACAAATTCGGTTTTTATAAAACAAACAAATATTATCTTAAGTAAAGTGCAGAAAAAAAGAATTCGGTTTAGTTTACTGTTAATAAATTGTTACGTAATCCGTCTGTATTTACATATTACCTGTTAATAACCCTGTTTATAACCTGTTAAAAAGCTACCTTTGACTGTGAATACACTGTGGAAAAACAATACAAAAAAAGCCGTAAACGGGGATGTTAATAAACTATAGCATTTTGCCTTTACCTTAGCCGACCAGCAAGCAATAACCCTAACAAATAACAGGAATCAGAACATGGAACTTACGAATTTTAATAAAGACAAAAAACTGCGCCGTAAAGCGCCACTCGACCTTGGAAACATGATGTATGGTAAAGTTCCGCCACAGGCAAAAGAACTGGAAGAAGCTGTACTTGGTGCCATCATGCTCGAAAAAAGTGCTTTTGACACTGTTGTGGAAATTTTAAAACCCGAATGTTTTTATGTTGATGCCAATCAGCGGATATATAAAGCGATGCAGGCTTTGGCGATTAAAAGTTTACCGATAGATTTATTAACAGTTGTTGAAGAATTAAAATTTCGTGAGGAACTAGATGCCGTTGGGGGTCCTTATTATGTTACTAAATTAACCAATGCCGTTGTGTCATCGGCTAATATTGATGCCCACTGCAGGATTGTTTTACAAAAATTTATTCAACGGGAACTGATCCGCATCAGTGGAGAAATAATCGGAGATGCCTATGAGGACAGTACAGATGTATTTGATATGCTGGATGAAGCCGAAACCAAACTCTTTGAAATAACCAATAATCACCTGCGTAAAAATTTCGACAGCATTGATACCGTATTGGTAAAAACCATTCAGCGTATTGAAGATATGCGAAACCGGCAGGAGGATATAACCGGTGTGCCTACCGGCTTCCCATCGCTGGATAGAATTACATACGGATGGCAATCCACAGATTTGATCGTATTGGCTGCACGGCCTTCGGTAGGTAAAACAGCATTTGCCTTAAACCTGGCCAGGAGTGCAGCACTACATCCAACCAAACAAACGGCTGTTGGTTTTTTTAGTTTGGAGATGAGTAGCTCTCAATTGGTACAACGTATTTTAAGTGCCGAAAGTGAAATATGGCTGGAGAAAATTGCACGTGGTAAACTGGAAGAGCATGAGATGAAGCAATTGTACAAAAATGGGATTGAGCGGTTATCAAAGGCACCCATTTTTATTGATGACACCGCGGCATTGAATATTTTTGAATTAAGGGCCAAGTGCCGGAGATTAAAAAATAAACACAATGTTGGATTAATCATTATTGACTATTTACAATTAATGAGTGGGGCAGGCGAAAACCGCAATGGTAACAGGGAGCAGGAGATCAGTCGCATATCACGCGATTTAAAAGGACTGGCAAAAGAATTACAGGTGCCCATCATTGCCTTGTCTCAGTTAAGCCGCGAGGTGGAGAAAAGAAAAGAGGGTGCAAAAATTCCTCAATTAAGCGATTTAAGAGAGTCGGGTGCCATTGAGCAGGATGCAGATATGGTGATGTTTTTATACCGTCCCGAATATTATGATATCACCAGCAACGAAATGGGTGAAAGTAATAAAGGCGAAACTTTTGTAAAAATTGCCAAGCACCGTAATGGCAGTCTGGATACCATAAAACTTAAAGCCTTATTGCATATTCAAAAATTTATTGAAGAAGAGGGTGGCAGTGATTTTGGAGGTGGATTGCCGGGCGGTAAATGGAAGCCGGTTAAGGGTGATGATGGTGCAAAATTATATATCCAAAAAGGCAGCAAGATGAATGAGGGTGAGTTTGATGAGGATGCGCCATTTTAAAAGCCTCACCCCAACCCCTCTCCCGTGGAGAGGGTACTGGAAGATAATAGCGAAGAACATTTTTTTTGTAAGAAATTATCAGGAATGAAGAATTAAATTTGATTTTTCATCCCTTTTTCATTTATGTCATTACCTTTTTTTTATAAAGCAGATTTAGATGTATCAAGTATAGATGTAGTACTTGATGAAGCCACTAGTAAACATATGGTGCAGGTGCTGCGTATGCAAAATGGGGAACACCTGC
>CANKNL010000211.1 GCA_947483345.1 Chitinophagaceae bacterium
AGATGCAGATGTGATACAAGCCGCCAAACAAGCCAGTATTCATACAGAAATAGACGTTTTTAAGCAGGGCTACGACACAATGATAGGTGAAAGGGGCGTAACCCTAAGTGGTGGCCAAAAACAACGTATTTCCATTGCCAGGGCTTTAATAAAAAATCCAAAAATCGTCATTTTTGATGATTGCCTGAGTGCTGTTGATGCCCGTACTGAAAAAGAGATTATTGGTAATTTGCATCAATTTTTAAACGAAAAAACGGCTATTATCATTACCCATCGTATTTTTTCCTTGTTTGAATTTGATAAAATTCTTGTTTTAGATAACGGTAAAATAGTGGAACAAGGCACCCATGAGCAATTACTGAAATTAAACGGGTATTATACCGATATGTACAAAAGACAGCAGGAACAAGACCATGAAACCTAAAACCAATGACTATGAACTGCATGTTAAGCATTTTACAGGTAACCTAAAAACCAAATAAGCAATCATATATTTTGTAGAATGGAAAACAATTTTATCTTTGCTCCACCCAAATAGGGGTAATGGTTAAAAACTAAAAACTAAAAAACAGTGGCATTCGAAAACAACGAAAAGAAAATGGATAGCGTTTATAGTAAACGTATCAGGGCGGGAAAACGCAGGACTTACTTTTTTGATGTAAGAGAAACCCGTGGTAATGATTATTATTTAACAATTACAGAAAGCCGTAAACGATTTGATTCTGACGGTTATGACAGGCATAAGATTTTCCTTTATAAAGAAGATTTTAACAAATTTATTAAAGGATTGGGTGAAGCCATTGATTATGTAAAAACAGAATTGATGCCCGACTTTGATTTTGATGCCTTTAACCATGATACCCCTTACGAAGGTGAAGAAGGTCAAAATAATCAAACTTTTGACAGTACAGCAGCCACAACCGAAAATCCTGTATCTGAGGTAATTGATATACCGGTTGCCGAAACAATTGATACAACGCCGGCTGCAACATCAACTGAAGAAACTCCAACTGAGACAAATAACGATACCATTGATAATGGTAGCGCAGAGGTAGCTGAAAAGTGGTAATAAACAAAAAACACCAAAACTAATTGCAACAGATCCTCCCTTTTTAGGGAGGATTTTTTTTATTTGTTAATGCTTGCTGTAAATTTTTAAAAAACATTTAAATTGTCATTAAAACTTATGAAGCAACTATTGATTTCAGTATTACTGGTACTACCCATTTTAATTTCCGTTGCTCAACCAAAATGTAAAATAAAAAAGGCTTATGCCTTTTATACCGTTTCGGTACCCGGCATGCAAATGGTTGATGAAAATGGTAATCCCATACCTCCTCAAATAGATATTACCCGGTTCATTTATTTGGAATGGAGTGGACTTAAAAGGCCCGAAATTGAAACTGTACTTTATAATAAAAAACCATTATTAGCAACCGTTACAGCGGTTCCGGGCAGTACTGTAAATCCCGAAAGCGAATTTGTCAATACCAATGGGTTTAAAATAACAGCATCAAAAAACAATAGCCTTTGGAAGATAGACCTACAGACAGTTTCAGGCAGTCCCATGCCGGATCAGAATTGCAAAAATATCATTATCAAAATAAAAGGAACTGGCAAAACCTGTGCTTTTAAACTGGTAAATGAAAGGCAGATAATGACCTTGCCTAGGTATTGATCATTTTAGTTTTTGGTACATCCGTATCAACCCCATTGTAGAATTATCGTGATGATTATTTTTTTCATTTTGTACCAGCTCAGGCAAAATCTTATTCGCCAACACTTTTCCCAATTCTACACCCCATTGATCGAAACTATAAATATTCCAGATGACCCCCTGAACAAATATTTTATGTTCGTATAAGGCCGTTAATTGCCCCAACGTAAAAGGTGTTAATTGTTTTAGTAATATTGAATTGGTTGGGCGATTACCTTCAAAAACACGGTATGGATTTTCATGATCAGTGCCCGTCATCAATGCTTCTGTTTGTGCAAAGAAATTACTTAATAGTTTTTGATGATGATCGCCTATTGGATTATGACTGATGGCTGGTGCTATAAAATCGCATGGGATTAAATGTGTTCCCTGATGAATAAGCTGATAAAATGCATGTTGCCCATTGGTGCCTGGCTCACCCCAAATAACCGGGCCCGTTGCATAGTTTATTTTTTCACCGTTTCGGTCAACATATTTACCATTGCTTTCCATATTTCCCTGTTGAAAATAGGCCGCAAACCGATGCAGATATTGATCATAAGGCAAAATGGCTTCGGATGTAGTACCAAAGAAATTACCATACCAAATGCCCAGTAAGGCCATTAAAACCGGTATATTTTTATCAAATCCTGTTTCTCTAAAATGACAATCAGTTAGATGGGCTCCTTTTAACAGTTCTTCAAAATTTTCATATCCCACTGTTAAGGCTATTGACAAGCCAATGGCACTCCATAAACTATACCTGCCACCAACCCAATCCCAAAATACAAACATATTTTTTGGGTCGATCCCAAATTGTACTACCGCTGAATCATTAGTGCTAAGCGCCACAAAATGTTTGGCAATATGTTTTTCATCATTGGCCTGCTGTAAAAACCAATTCCTTGCAGAATGCGCATTGGTCATGGTTTCCTGTGTAGTAAAGGTTTTACTGGCAATTAAAAACAGGGTTTCTTCGGTATTTACCTGCTTTAAAATTTCCGTTATATGTGTACCATCCACATTGCTTACAAAAAAGGCTTCAATACCTTCGATCCAATAAGGTTTTAAAGCTTCTGTAACCATTACCGGGCCCAGATCGCTTCCACCAATACCAATATTTACAATATATTTTATTTTTTTACCCGTATAGCCTTTCCACTCCCCTGAATGTATGGCAGAACAAAATAGTTTCATTTGTGCCTGCACTTGCTTAATTCCCGGCATCACATCAATGCCATCAGCAAAAACAGGGTCACCGCTAAAATTTCGTAAGGCAGTATGTAATACAGCACGGTTCTCAGTTTCATTGATCTTGTCACCTGCAAACATAGCTTCTATAGCTTCTTTTAATTTACATTCAGCGGCCAATTCAAGCAGGATCTCAACGGTATTTTCGGTGATCATATTTTTTGAATAATCAAAAAACAGGTCTTCCATCTGAATAGAAAACCGGGTAAACCGATCTGTATCATTAAAAAAAAGGTCTTTCATCTGTACCTGTTCAAATAATTGTTTATGCTGCTTTAAAGCCTGCCAGGAGAGGGTAGAAGTGGGATTTATTTTTGGAAACATAATAATTTTTTATAAATGTACTTTACGAAGTTAAAGTTTGTAGCCTGAAAAATACGGTGCTTTAAATTTTATCGGCTAAGTAAAAACAAAAAAATATAGTCAATAACAACTCCTCAATTTACTAATATGCACAGGTTCTGAAAACCACAAACCGAATAAAATCAAGCTATTTATGTACTATTTTGGAGAATAATAATTAACTTTCCAGAACAATTATAATAACAAGTGCATGTGGAAATTTTTACTTATCTGGTTTGCTTCATTTTCCACTTTTTCAGCATTTTCACAGGATTTTAGTAACAAGGGTAAAAATTTCTGGCTTTGTTATCCTGATCACATTGATGGCACAAATTCATCAATGGGTATTTATATCACGTCTGATGTAAACGCCACCGGACAGATTGATGTTGCCGGTACTATTGTTCCTTTTACGGTAACTGCAAATACGGTAACGTATAAATTTATTGGCCCTGGTGCAAGCGGAGCCGCTGGGAATATAGCGCCCTATTTAAGTCAACAGGATGGTATTAAAATCGGAGCAGGCATTCATATCACATCTGATAAAGATGTAGCGGTTTATATGCATATTATTAAAACTTCCCGTTCGGGAGCTACTTTGGCTCTGCCTACAAAAGTTTGGGGAAAAGAATATGTAGTTCCCAGCTACAGAAATACAGGCGGTTCTACAGGTTATGGCGAGATTGCCATCATAGCTTCTATTCCAAATACAATTATTGAAATCACACCTGCTGTCATCACCCGAAGTGGCCGACCGGCCAATACACCCTTTCAAATAACATTGGCAAATCCCGGTGATGTTTATCAATTACAGTTTGCATCGGCACTTGATTTATCTGGTACCAGGGTTAAATCACTTCCCTCCGGAACATTAGGCTGTTTGCCAATTGCCGTTTATTCAGCAACTACCTGGACTGCTTTACCTTGTAATTCAACCGGGGATAATTTATTACAGCAAATATTTCCACTGGGTTCATGGGGAAAACAATTCTTAACATCGCCTTTAAAAAAAATATCGACAAATGGCAGTGATCTCAATACCGATATTATCAGGGTGTTTGTAAATGACCCGTTAACTGTTGTTACAAAAATAGAAAATGGGATTACAACCACTTTAACCGGATTAATTTCAAATACCTATTACGAATACAGCTCGTATAGGCCAACATTTTTAAACGCTGATAATTCTATACAGGTAGTACAATACATCACTTCACAAAGTTGTGGTAGTCCGTCAACACAATCAGATCCGGAAATGATTGTATTGAATGCGGTTGAACAAACCATCAATGATATCACCGTATTTTCTGCTCATCAAAATTTTGTTCCGCCCGGTCAAAGTTCTGTTACCGCCCATTTTTTGAATATTATTATGCAAACAGCCCATACTGCTGCATTTAAAATTAATGGCGTTGCGCCTGCGGCGTCTTTTATCACTATTCCAGGAACAAATTATTCGTATTTAAAGGAAGATATAACAACAAGATCTGCAACCAATCCGGTTTCCAGGCTAACTGCCGATTCGGGCTTTAGTGCAATCGCCTATGGTTTTGGTAACGTAGAAAGCTATGGCTATAATGCCGGAACAAATGTTAAAGATCTTTATCAACAAATAGGTGTTCACACACAATATGGAATAGAAACAACACCTTCTGTTTGTACAAACTCACCATTCAAATTTAAAGTATCATTGCCCTATATTCCGGATTCTATGCATTGGGACTTTCATAATGCTGTTGGCATGTTACCAAACAACAATACGGTTTATACTGATAACCATATCCCGTTTTATAATCATGCAGAAGATTCTGCAACTATTGTAAACGGAAAAACAATACATTGGTATTCTATTCCGGTACAATATACTTTTTCTACGGTTGGCGTATTTCCTGTAACCATAACTGTTTTAGTTCCCAATGGTGATTGTGGAACTATGCAGGAAATTAATTTTGATCTTATTGTTTCCGATCCACCTGTGTCTGATTTCACCTGGACCTCAGGAGGCTGTGTGGCTGAAACGTATCAGTTTACCGAAACGACGCCTCAATTTCCCAAGCCAACGTATCGTTTCTGGTGGAATTTTGGTGATCCTGGAAGTGGTCCTGTAAATGA
>CANKNL010000212.1 GCA_947483345.1 Chitinophagaceae bacterium
ATACCAATTTTTGAATTTGTTTTACAGGATGAAAATTTAAAAGCAGCTGAAACCCTGTTTATAGACGATACCCTGATCAATATTGAAACAGCGCAGCATTTGGGATTTAAAACCCACCATCTTTTACCAACAGAAAAAGTAGAATTACTGGAGATCGGTTCTATATAGCCTAAAAGGCAATTTTCTTTATTCGCTTTGGCCAATTGGGAAAAACACAGCTATCGCACTTCCTCAAACTCAATATAATCGCTCTTACCCGGCTTGCTGGCTTTTTCGGTTGACGTATTGGTTTGGGCATTGGACTGCTGCTTCAGATGATCAGACATCTTATTTTGCATGTCACCCATTTTCTGGCTCACTTGTTTGGTGGTTTTATATACCGGAATGATAAAATCAAATATAAGTTTATACAGTAGATACAAAACAAATAACTCAAATATTACTCTAATAAGACCCATGCTGCAAAGTTATTACTCAAATGAATGTAATACTGTTAAAATCTGACAAATGAATAAAAATACAGATATTCCTTTTGCGTTTTGGCAATTACAAGGGTATTCTATATATTTGCACCAGACAATGAAGCAATAGAAGGGAACGGTGGCGTTCCCTTCTTCTTTTATCATGACTCAGGACACACAAATACAGGCTGTAGAAAAATTGATTGGGCCATTACTAAAGGACGATATTTTTTTGGTTTACATCAAAATAAAGCCCACCAACAATTTTAAAATATATTTAGATGCTGATAGTGGCCTGGGTATTGAAAAATGTATTAAAATAAACCGGGCATTGTATAAAATTATGGAAGAAATGGGCATGTATCCCGAAGGGGATTTTTCACTGGAAGTTAGTAGCCCCGGATTAGATGAACCTTTAAAGCTGTTAAGGCAGTATAAAAAAAATATTGGCAGAGAGGTGGAGATTATCACTAATGATGAACAAAAAAAGGAAGGACTGCTCACGGCGGTATCAGAAGAAAAAATTAAAATAGAATTCACAGAAGGAAAAGGGAAAAAAGCAGTTTTAAAAAACGAAGAGATATATTTTACTGATATTAAACAAACCAAAATTCAAATAAAGTTTTAATTATTAAATAAACCCCCAATCCCGGCGGGGAAATAAAAGTGAGGCCGGAGCGGAATATGGCAAGTATTAATTTAATTGATTCCTTTCAGGAATTTAAAGATGCAGAAAACATCGATCGACCTACACTGATGAAGGTTATGGAAGATGTGTTTAAAACACTGATCCGTAAAAAATACGGGAGCGACGATTGTTTTGATGTGATTGTTAATGATCAAAAAGGCGATCTGGAAATTTTCCGCCGCCGTACAATTGTTGACGATGATGATCTGTATAACACCCTAACTGAAATTGAGTATAAAGATGCCATCAAGATCGAACCTGATTACCAGGTTGGTGAAGAGTTGTATGAAGAGGTGGATATACAGAAAGAGTTCGGACGCCGTGCAATCTTAGCCGGAAAACAAACACTGGCTGCCCGGATCAACGATCTGAAGAAAAACATTCTGATAAAAAAATATGAAGAACGGGTTGGCGAAATTGTAAGCGGAGAAGTTTATCAGGTTTGGAAAAAAGAAGTGTTGTTACTGGATGAAGAAGGCAATGAAATTCTGTTACCCAAATCAGAACAGATACCAACAGATTATTTTAAGAAAGGAGAAAGCGTAAGAGGTGTTGTAAAAAAAGTGGAACTAAAAAATAGTCAGGCTGTTATTATATTGTCAAGAACAAGCCCGGCATTTCTTGAAAAACTATTGGAAATAGAAGTGCCGGAAATATTTGACGGCTTGATTGTTGTAAAGAAAATTGTCAGGGATCCTGGCGAAAGGGCTAAAGTTGCAGTAGAAAGTTACGACGACAGGATTGACCCTGTAGGCGCCTGTGTGGGCATGAAAGGAAGCCGTATCCATGGTATTGTACGTGAACTAAAGAACGAAAATATTGATGTTATAAACTGGACCAGTAATACACAGCTTTTGATTCAGCGCTCATTAACGCCCGCCAAAATCACCAGCATGGAACTGGATAATGAAAAAATGCACGCTAATGTATATTTAAAACCCGATCAGGTATCATTGGCCATTGGCCGCCGGGGTGTTAATATAAAACTGGCTTGTGAACTTACCGGATATGAAATTGATGTGTTTCGGGATAATGAAGGCGAAGTGGAAGAATTTGATATTGACCTGGACGAATTTACCGATGAAATTGAGTCCTGGATAATTGATGAATTAAAAAGAGTGGGTTGCGATACCGGCCGTTCGGTATTGGAATTAACTGCCGAAGAACTGGAGCGCAGAACAGATTTGGAAAAAGAAACTATTGCAGACGTAAGAAGAATATTGAGCGAAGAATTTGGAAAAGAATAAGAATAGAATTTTCATTTATGGAAAAAGTCTATACAGGTCATTAAAAAGAAAAATCAGTCCGTTTATTGAAATCGGACAAACAAAAAAAAGAATGTCAGAATTAACAACACCAAGGTTGATGGCAGCCGCCAAAGAGTTTAACATAGGTAAGGATACCTTGGTAGACTTTCTTATATCTAAGGGATTTGGAGACGAGGATCTAAAACCCACGTCCAAGCTAACGGAACCCATGTACCGCGTTTTGCAAACCGAGTTTCAGCAGGATAAAGTGGCTCATGAAAAAGCCATGCAGATAGACCTTCCAAAAGGAGCCAGTAACAACGAACCCAAGAAGAAAAAAGATGAACAGGATCTTTCTTTTACTAAAAAAGAAACAAAGGTAAAGCCAGTAGAAGACGAAAAGCCGGCAGAGCCAACAGCTGTAGTAGAAGTTATTGTGGCAGAGCCGGTGAAAAAAATTGAAAAAGAAACTGAAGAGGTTAAAGAAGTTGAAAAACCAGTATCGGAATTAACCAAAGTAAAAGCCCCTGCACTTGAAACACTTAAAGTACTTGATAAAATAGACCTTGATAAAATAGACTCATCTACCAGGCCCAAAAAATCAACAAAAAAAACCGAAGAAAAAGAATTAGAAGATAAAAAAGAAGAGGCTAAAAAAACGGATTCTAAAAAAGCTAAAAAAACAACGCCTGAAGTAGAGACCAAAGAAGTTGAAAAAGAAGTTGAAAAACCGGTTGAAATAATACCGGAACAAGCCAAAGTAGATTCAGCTCCGGTTATTGAAAATATACAAGCCAAAAAATTAACAGGTCCTAAAATATTGGGAAAAATTGAATTACCTGTTGATAATGATACCAGGCCCAAAAAAGGAAACGATGAGAAGCGGAAGCGGAAACGCATTCCAATGGAAAAGAAACCTGGCACGGGCACTCCCCCGCCAGTAACCCAAAACCGAAGACCCGGCGGAAGCACTACAGGAACGGGCGCCTCAAACAGGGCAGGCGGCGGTGCTGCCGGAGGCCGTTTTAACAGGGCTGCTACTGGTACTGGAACAGGGCGAAGAGAAGATAAAGTAATCGACGCAAAAGAAATTCAGGATAAACTTAAAGAAACACAAGCGAAGTTGGCTGGCGCTGGTGGACGCGGAAAAAGTTTAAAAGCAAAATACCGTAAAGCCAAACGAGATGAACATGCCGAACATGCGGGTACCGGTGTTGATGAAAGTAACAAACTTCAGGTAACAGAATATATTTCTGTAAGTGAGTTGGCAGGTTTAATGGATGTTAGTTTTGCTGATGTGATCAGCAAATGTATGAGCCTGGGTATAATGGTATCCATTAATCAGCGACTTGAAGCGGATGTAATTGAACTGGTTGCCAGTGAATTTAATTTTGAAGTGGAATTTATAGGTGTGGAAGATGCCGGTGATTTGGATAATGATGATGAGGAAGATACTGAAGCTGACTTAAAATCAAGAGCACCAATTGTTACCATCATGGGTCACGTTGATCATGGTAAAACGTCGCTGCTGGATTATATCCGCAACACCAATGTAATTGCCGGAGAGGCCGGCGGCATTACACAGCATATAGGCGCTTATGAAGTAACCTTGACCGATGGCAGAAATATTACCTTTTTGGATACACCGGGTCACGAGGCCTTTACGGCTATGCGGGCCCGTGGTGCTAAGGTTACTGATATTGCTGTTATTGTTGTGGCTGCCGATGATGCGGTAATGCCACAAACAAAAGAAGCCATTTCACATGCCCAGGCGGCCAATGTACCGATGATATTTGCCATTAACAAAATGGATAAAGACGGTGCCAATCCCGAAAAAATTAAAGAACAACTTTCCGGAATGAATGTGTTGGTAGAAAGTTGGGGAGGAAAATATCAAAGCCAGGAAATTAGTGCCAAAAACGGCCTGAATATTGACCTGCTGATGGAAAAAATATTACTGGAAACAGATATTCTTGAATTAAAAGCCAACCCCGACAGGGAGGCTAGTGGTACAGTAATTGAAGCTACACTTGATAAAGGCCGTGGATATGTAGCCACCATACTGGTTCAAAACGGAACATTAAAGGTTGGTGATATGATCGTATCCGGACAGTATTTTGGCAAGATAAAAGCCATGTATAATGAAAGAAATCTACGTGTAGAAAAAGCACCCCCATCAACACCGGTATTAATTTTAGGACTAAACGGAGCCCCACAAGCTGGAGAAACGTTTAAAGTTTATGCCAATGAAAGTGATGCCAGGTCAAATGCGTATAAGCGTGGTCAGATTTTACGTGAACAGGGAATGCGAGCCAGAAAACATATCACACTTGATGAGATCGGACGCCGTTTGGCACTGGGAAGCTTTAAAGAACTTAATGTAATTATTAAAGGTGATGTGGATGGATCGGTAGAAGCATTAAGCGATTCATTACAAAAATTAAGTACCGAAGAAATTGTAATTAAAGTAATTCATAAGGCAGTGGGCGCCATTACCGAAAGCGATGTTACGCTGGCCAATGCTTCCGATGCTATTATTATCGGCTTTAATGTAAGGCCGGCCATTCAGGCAGCTAAATTAGCCGAGCAGGAGGCCATTCAGATAAAATTGTATTCGATCATTTATAATGCCATTGAAGAAATTAAGAGTGCGATGGAAGGTATGTTGGAGCCAAGCGTTGAAGAAAAAATACTGGCTAATGTGGAAATAAGAGAAGTGTATAAGTTTGATAAAGCCAGTGTTGCCGGCTGTTTCGTTTTGGATGGTAAAATGGCAAGAAATAACCGTATCAGGCTAATCCGGGACGGCATTGTAATATTTACAGGAGAGTTGGGTAGTTTAAAAAGATTTAAAGACGATGCAAAAGAAGTGACGTCCAGTATGGAATGTGGCTTAACTGTAAGAAACTACAACGATATAAAAGTGGGTGATATAGTGGAAGCCTTTGAAGAAATTGAAGTTAAGCGTACATTATAATAGCGTA
>CANKNL010000213.1 GCA_947483345.1 Chitinophagaceae bacterium
ATTTACAATCTCTTTATTGAAGGTGATTTTGATAAAGCCATGTTGGAAAAGAAAAAAGCCGACAGTCTCTATGGTGTAAATTACTGGACGCCACAATTACTTTATATCGAAGCTTTACAGCATGTAAAAAACAGGGATGACAGTACAGCTATCAAAGTATTACAAACGATCATCAGCAGTAATCCCAATTCACCTCTCAAAGAAAAGACTGAAACGATGATCGATGTTTTGCAAAGAAGAGGTGAAATTGAAAAATACCTGACCAGTCTGGACATCACAAGGGCCGAAGACAACAAGTTGAAAGTTCCCGAAACACCCAAGTCTGTTAACAAACCGATTGCACCACCCGTAATAAAAGACAGTATAGTTAAAGTGGCATCGCCCTTAACCAGCGGCCCTTTTGTAATGGCCATAAATGCGCCCCATCAGGTATTGATGATTTTAGAAAAGGTAGATCAGGTGTATGTAACTGAAGCAAGAAATGCATTCATCAGATACAACCGTGAAAACTATTATGGACAAGTTATCAATATTAATAAGGAACAACTGGATGCTGAACGCCAATTACTGGTCATGTCATCATTCCCTGATGCGGCGGCAGCTTTGCAGTACTACATAAAAATTAAAAAAGATGCGGCATCTGAAATATCCTGGCTGCCCGCCAATAAATATTCTTTTTTAATTATTACGGATGAAAACCTGCAACTGCTGAAAAACAATAAAAATATAGTGGGTTATAAAGCCCTGTTAAATACACAGTTTCCAAACAGGTTTTAACATCAATTGGTAACACTATTTTTTTTCTTTCGGTAGTTTTATCTGATTTTTGATTTTCTAATTAGAAACAACTAATATTTTCAATTTAAACTACATGAAGCGTTCTGTTAAAATTTTATGGCGTGTTTTTTTTGGCGGATTTATCTTTTTAATACTCTTATTTCTTTTAGCCAATTTTGGTGTATTTGGAAAAATGCCATCGATAACGGAACTCCAAAATCCTGAAGCCGACCTGGCTTGTGAAATTTATTCAAGCGATGCGGTTTTGATGGGGAAATATTATTCTGAAAACAGAAGTGAAGTAAAATACAATGAAATATCTCCCGACCTGATAAAAGCCTTAGTCGCTACTGAGGATCAAAATTTTTATGAGCATTCAGGTATTGATGCCAAAGCCGTAGCCAGGGCTGTTATAAAATTGGGTACCGATGGTGGAGGAAGTCCGATTACCCAGCAGTTGGCAAAAATGATGTTGGGCCAGGGACATGGTAATATTATAAAACGGGGTTTTGAAAAAATAAAAGAGTGGATCGTTGCTGTAAAGCTGGAAAGGAATTTCACCAAAGAAGAAATTATTACACTTTATCTGAACAGGGCTGCATGGGGCAACGTATATGGCATCCGAAATGCATCCAGAATGTATTTTCAAAAAGAACCAAAAGATCTGAAAATTGAAGAATCGGCTGTTTTAGTTGGCATGTTAAAAGGCTTTATTTATAATCCTATCGGGCACCCCAAGGCTTCAATTGACAGAAGAAATACAGTCATTCAACGCATGGTAGATTGTAAACAACATTATTTAACTGATGCAGAAGCCGCCAAAATAAAATCAAAACCATTAATAACCAACTACAAAAAAATTGATGAAAATGTTGGTATTGCACCTTATTTCAGGGCCGTTCTCGCTGATAAATTAAAAGACTGGTGCAAAAAGCATGAAAATCCTAAAACCGGCGAACCCTATAACCTTTACCGGGATGGGCTTAAAATTTATACAACCATTGATTCCAAAATGCAGCAATATGCCGAAGAAGCGGTGGTTCAACATATGCCCATCATTCAAAGTAAACTGGATTGGATAATGAAAAATAATGGCGACAGAATGTGGAAGGGCCATGAGGCTACTATTGAAGCGGCTTTTAAATTTACCGAACGGTGGAAAAGCATGAAAGATGCTGATGAAAATGAAGAAGACATCAAAAAATCATTTTATGTACCTGTAAAAATGAAAGTGTTTGCCTGGAATGCCAAAAGAGAAAAGGATACCATAATGACGCCTTTTGATTCGATTAAATACCACAAAAATATATTACAAACTTCTTTTGCAGCCATGAATCCAAAAACCGGAGAAGTAAAATGCTGGGTTGGAGGCATAGATTACAAGTGGTTTAAGTTTGATCACATCACAACAAAAAGGCAGGTAGGATCTACTATAAAACCACTCATTTATTCTTTAGCTGTTGAGGATGCAGGCTATACGGCATCCACAGAAATACCAGGTGGTTTGGTTCAGTATGGAAAAGAAATGAGAACTTTTTCTGGTGGCGGCGGCACTTTGGCCAATTGTTTGGCTAAATCAAAAAATACAGCTTCCGTTAGATTAACCAACATGCTGGGCGTAAAAAAAGTAATTGAATTTGCAAAAGAATGCGGAATAAAAGCGGCATTACCGCCTTATATTTCTTTTGCCCTTGGATCAGCTGAAATACCTATGCTGGAAATGTTACAGGCTTATTCTATGTTTCCTAATAACAGTTTTAGTATTGAGCCCATCTTACTAACCCGTATTGAAGATAAAAACGGAAATATATTAGATCAATTTACTGCCGAATCCAAACAGGTCATGAGTGAAGCATCGGCTCATACCATGGTAGAATTAATGCAAGGTGTAGTTCAGTACGGCACTGCTCATTCACTTAATAACTATAATATCCCTGTTCAAAAAGCGGGCAAAACGGGTACCACCAATGATAATGCCGACGGCTGGTTTATTGGCTACACGCCCGAATTACTTGCCGGAGCCTGGGTAGGATGTGAAGACCCTTTTATCCGCATTTATTCCGGAACATCGGGTGGTAATGAACTCGCACTTCCCAAATGGGGCCTATTTATGAGCAAAGTATATGCAGATAAAAAACTGGGCTATGGTAAAATAACGGAATTTGTAGTACCTGCTAATATGAATAATGAGTCACTTTCTGCTGATGCAGATTGGAGTAAGATATTTAATCAGGGAGATAGTACCGCCATTGATGAAGGAAACGGAACGGCTGATGATTTTTTTAATGCGCCGCTGCCACCCGACACTAAACCAACTGAAAAAATTGAAATCGAAAGTCAGATTCCAAAGGCACTATTGCCTGATACTGTAAAATCAAAGAAAACAGAACCCAAAAAAACGGAAGACAAAAAAGCATCAGCAACGCTTCAAAAGCCGGCCGATGATAAAAATAAAAAGCCTGCTGCCAAACCCAAAATAAATAATGATTATTAATTTTTGGATGCCCCCAGAATGCTGAGCCACCCTAAAATTATTCAATGATCTTTTCTATTCGAATCATCTTCCCTTCATCATTTATTCCTTCCAGCACAATTCGCATCTTTTTTGTGAAATCATTATTGTAAAAAGTGATGGGCACTTTACGGTTGAATTTATCAGTTAAAATATAAGGCACCCACAATAATGTTGTTCGGGCATCTGTACCAGCAGTTGTATTAGTTTCAGCATAATCCGGCGAGTAAAATTCTTTGATGGGTGCATAACCGGCAACCTTTACCATATTCAAATCAGTTTCCTTTGGGCTTCGGTCAATTAAATCATCTCCTTTTCTGGTATATACTGATATGGCTGGGTTTATTGACCTTCCTCCTGCATCTGCTCCTCGGCCCGAAAAGTTGGGTATCATTTTAATATAAGCAATCTGTGCAAGGCTTAAATTTTCCAGGTCGCTTGTTGTCATTTCTTGTTCATCAATATAAACCAATACCGCTAAACCAGCATAAGATAATGATCGGCCAGATGCTAAGTTAAAATTACCTATAGCTAAACCCGGTACCTGATTACGGATATAACTGTAAAAATCGAATTTTGTCCAGGCTTTTTCATCATGCAACACATCAAAAGAAAAACTGTTGGCTCCACCTGAGAACAACCCATTTGCATATTTTTCATCCAGTTTTACTATCGGGTCATTTTGCCAGTTTCGTCGTCCACCTGTCTTCACAACCACGCCCTCCATTGTTTTTTCAGTATTAAATAAATTGATACCGTTATTTTTTTTATAATAATTAAAGAGGCCCATATTTTGATTATAAGCAGTACCGGCAGTGTCGGGCAAGAGGTAATTTTTATAATTTATAATGGAAAGCGGTTGCACCAAGGTGAAATTTGATTTGCTGAAAGCCATCTGTTTATTCAGCAGTTTCGATTTATTGAATGTAAAATAAATTCTGGCCGAATCAAAAAAGACCAAACCATTTTGCTTTAAAAATCCTGTTTTATCAGGCAGAATAGAATAAAAAGTATTGGTACTGTCTGCTGTTTTAACAATCAGGTTAACCGGTTCATCTTTTTCTATTTTACCCAATGCCTCCTTTCCTATCTGGCCGAATACACCCAAGTAATTATCGGTAGCCATATTTATAGCCGGCATTTTCTGTGCCATCAAATCGGCCCAGTTATACCTGCGCCAGCCATGGGTTAGCATGACCAGATCGAGTTTGCTTCTCAGCGAGGCGTCTGTATCATCGGTAAAATAAAATGACGGATTATGAACATAGCCTTTTATATCTCCCTTCAATAAAAAATTACTGACAATCGTATTATCTGTTGCTTCGTTATTCATCTCGGCATCCGAAATACTAAGCGACATATTTGCCGGAATCGTATCTGCCACTAAAACTTCAATTATATTTTTCCCTCTTTTGTGTGTACTTGTCTCTTTTGTATATACTGCAGCATTGATGGTAAAATTGCTGTTATTGATAAACGCAACACGTTCTGCAACCGGCTGCCAGTTTGCATCAAAAACTGTTAACTGCATGGTTCCAGATGGTAATGTATTTATGGGTACCACGCCTGTGAACGGTTCATCTGATGATATTTTCAGGTTGGTTTTATAAAATACTTTCTGATACATATACAGGATAACATGTAAAGAATCTCCAGCTGTTTTATTGACCAGATTAAAAAACAATTTGTCTTTTTGCACCATGAGTTTTAAGGATACACCCCTGCCCTTTACATCCGGCAACCAGGTTTGTTGTTTGATACCGTTATCATCCAGCCATTCGGCATAATACTTGTCACCGGATTGAAAATCCAGGTTAAATTTACCCATACCATCATGTAAAACTGTTAATGGCATTATCTCTTCACCCGTTTCTTGTTTTTTAATTACCCCTGCAACATGAAAAGGTAACCCGTTAGTGTAACAGGCTTTAAAAGCGATCGTATTTACAACCCCTTCAATGATATCGCCCCCCTCAGGAAAAAACTGAAGACTGGTTGTGTTTGCGGCTTTTGATTTTTTGGCCGATACATTTTTATTGATCATTTTTATTGGCTTGCTGAAAACCATACTG
>CANKNL010000214.1 GCA_947483345.1 Chitinophagaceae bacterium
ACCGATAGGGTTACATACTGCTGAGAATTTTTCGCAGCTTAAAAAAAATGTATCGGGCATAACAATACATGCTGATAAAATGATGTCTGAACAATCCTTTCAGGCTGCTTTATTTGACGATGAAAAATTCTTAAATAATACCGATTCCTTAAACCGGTATACCAAGTTCGAAAAATTACTGATCGCTTCCATCACCGATGCATTGGCTAACAGTGATATTAAAGCAGCAGATAAAAAAACAGTACTTATTATTTCTTCTACCAAAGGGAATATTAGTTTATTGGAACAGGAAACCCCTTCAGAAACATTATATAAAAGAATTTCACTTAATAGTTCGGCCAGATTAGTTGCTGCTCATTTTAAATTTTGTAATGACCCCGTCATCATTTCCAATGCCTGTATATCGGGCTTGCTGGCCATATTAACCGGCAAGCGGTTAATTCAAACGGGTAAATATGATCACGCTGTGGTAGTGGGTGCCGATGTGATCAGTAAATTTATATTATCAGGTTTTCAATCCTTTCAGGCTATCAGTAATTTACCCTGTAAACCTTTTGATGTGGCCAGAGACGGTATCAATTTAGGCGAAGCAGCAGGGACAGTCATACTGACTTCCAATAAAAATTATTCATCAGGAATAAAAATAGCAGGTGGTTCCATAAGTAATGATGCCAATCATATCAGTGGCCCATCCCGTACGGGCGAAGAATTAAACCTGGCCATCTCCAGAGCTATAAATGAAGCCGGGCTTGTTGCCGGTGATATTGATTTTATTTCGGCACATGGAACAGCTACTGTATATAATGATGAAATGGAAGCAAAAGCAATCACCCTGGCCGGCCTACAAAAGACGCCGGTAAATAGTTTAAAAGGCTTTTATGGTCATACATTGGGAGCTGCCGGTTTAATTGAATCCATCATTTCTATGCAATCTTTAAAAGAGAATCTGATTATACCAACACGTGGTTTTGAAAACATGGGTGTTTCTCAACCGATTAATATTTGTTCAACTTTATTTACATCAACAATACAAAATTGCTTAAAAACAGCTTCTGGTTTTGGAGGTTGCAATGCAGCAATGATTTTTAGTAAACAGTAATTTTAAAACACTCTAAACAGTATGGATTTTTTCACAAAAGATAAGAAGTCGGCGTTTGAAGCTAAAGAGATTGCACAGTGGATTGCATTTGGTCCGGTAATTTTTCAAACTGCCCGGGTACTCAGAAATTCAGGCATATTAGACAGTATTGAAAAAAGTGGTTCAGGAGGTTTAAGTCATGAAGAAATTGCAGAAAAAGTCAAACTGTCAATTTACAGTGTACGGGTATTGCTTGAGTCTGGTTTGGGTACCGGATTGGTTTTGGTAAATAATAAAAGATACACACTTGGTAAAACGGGTTATTTTATTTTGCATGATCCGTTAACAAAAATCAATATGGATTTTGTACATGATGTAAATTATAAAGGGCTTTATTATCTGGATGAAAGTATTAAAACCGGTAAACCTGTTGGGTTAAAAGTATTTGGCGAATGGGATACCATTTATGAAGGGTTATCAGAACTGCCTGCGCCTGTGCAGAAAAGCTGGTTTGAGTTTGATCATTATTTTTCTGATGATGCCTTTCCAATTGTTTTGCCACTGGTTTATAAAGATTCTGCAAAAAATATTCTAGACATTGGTGGCAATACCGGAAAATGGGCCATCGCTTCTTCCAATTTTTCGCCTGATATCCACATTACCATTATGGATCTGCCGGGCCAGTTAAATGTGGCAAGAAAAAAAATTGAAGAACTGGGTTTACATGATAGGGTATCATTTTTACCTGTAAATATTTTGGATGAGCAGGTAAAAATACCAACGGGGTTTGATGCCATATGGATGAGCCAGTTTTTGGATTGCTTCTCTGAAGCAGAAATTGTTTCTATATTAAAAAGATGTTATGATGCTCTGGATGAGAACGGGCAGGTGATTATTATGGAACCGTTTTGGGACAGGCAAAAATTTGAAGTGGGTGCATTCTGTCTGCAACAGATCTCTGTTTATTTTACAGCTTTGGCCAATGGCAACAGCCAGATGTATAGTGCAGAAACTTTTTTTAAATGCATTGAGCAAGCGGGATTAGACATTGTTGAACAAACCAATCATATTGGTTTAAGCCAGACTTTATTAAAATGTAAAAAAAGAAAACAATAAAAATCCTATAAAATGAAATCAGAAAAAGTTGATGTACTCGTCATTGGTGCCGGCCCTGCCGGAACCGTAGCTGCTTCTATAATAAATAAAGCTGGGTATACCGTAAAGATTGTTGAAAAGTTAAAATTCCCCCGGTTTGTAATTGGCGAAAGTCTGTTACCCCGTTGTATGGAAGCTTTGGAGGAAGCCGGTTTTTTAGATGCCGTAAAGGAAAAGGGGTTTCAGGAAAAATTCGGTGCCAAGTTTGTAAAAAATGGTAAAGTATGCGATTATTTTTTTGCAGATCAATTTACCCCTGGCTGGAGCTGGACCTGGCAGGTACCAAGAGGTGAGTTTGATAAAACCCTTGCCGATACCTGTGAACAAATGGGTATTCCGGTACATTACGAAACTACGGTAACCGGTATTACATTTAATGGCTCTAATTCAATAACAACGGTTGAAGATATTAATGGAAATAAATCTGAGATTGAAGCCCGGTTTATAGTTGATGGTAGCGGATACGGTCGGGTGATACCTCGTTTATTTAATATGGACCGGCCTTCGAGCCTGCCACCACGAAAAGCTTTTTTTACACATGTGGTAGATACAAAGCGTACCATGGATGATGAGCCTAATCGCATTACCATTATCGTACATCAAAAGGGAATCTGGATTTGGGTAATTCCTTTTTCAAATGGAAAAACATCTGTTGGCTTTGTGGGCGAACCGGCTTTTTTTAAAGCCACGGAAGGAACACCCGAAGAACAGCTACGGGCCTTATTGGCTACCGAACCTTATTTGCGTGATCGAATGAAAGATGTGGAATTTGTTTTTGAGCCAAAAACTTTGGAATCTTATTCAGTAAGTGTGTCTAAATTTTACGGCGAGGGTTTTGTGTTAACCGGCAATGTAACCGAGTTTCTTGACCCTGTTTTTTCATCAGGTGTTACCCTGGCAACAGTATCCAGCCAATTAGCGGCACACCTGGTTATAAAAAAATTAAAAGGCGATGCAGTTGATTGGGAAGCTGAATATACCGAGCCTATGATGCAGGGTGTAAATACATTTCGGTCGTATATTATGGCTTGGTACGATGGTACACTAGATACCATATTTTTTGCAGACAACCAGGTTGCTGATATAAAAAGTATGATCTGTTCGGTTTTGGCGGGTTATGTTTGGGATTCCAATAATCCGTATGTGAACGATCATGAAAAAGCACTGAACAAATTGGCTAAGATGATCAAAGTAAGGGATGCTTTGAATGCTTAAATTAGTGGTTATTGAGCGGCGCAATTGAGCAAAGAATTATAAAAAAGATATTGAAAACAGACATTTATATTACGGCGAATTGTATCATTAGCAATAATCTTGTTTATAAAAACGAAGCGCTGGTTTTTGAAAATAAAGGTTTAGTATTACCTGATTTTTTAATATCAGTATACCGTTATTTCAAATGGCAGTATCCTAAATTTCATAAGATGGATAATCTTTGCAAATTAGGCTGGTTGGCAAATGAGGTTTTGTTACAGGGTAGTTTTGAAAAAGCTAAATATAAACCTGAAGATATTGGGTTAGTCTTGTCTAATACTAATGCCAGCT
The DNA here is from genome assembly GCA_947483345.1 of Chitinophagaceae bacterium. Lineage (GTDB taxonomy): Bacteria > Bacteroidota > Bacteroidia > Chitinophagales > Chitinophagaceae > Ferruginibacter. Next base: position 3,779 of record CANKNL010000214.1, read on the forward strand.
TGGATACAGATATCAAATACTATGAAACCACAAAAACGATGGCCAGCCCTGCTTTGTTTGTGTACACATTGCCAAACATTGTAATTGGCGAAATATCCATCAGGCATTATTTTAAGGGTGAGAATGCTTTTTTTGTTTTTGCCGGGTTTAATGCCGGATTTATTGAACAATATGTGAGCAACCTGATTAATAATAATATATTGCAGTGTTGTATTTGTGGTTGGGTTGATGTGCTGAACAATGATTTTAATGCAACTTTATTTTTAATAGAGAAAGAAAAAAGCGCCGATTCAGTTAATTTTACAAAAGAAAATCTTAACAAAATATATCAGTTACAAAATGGATAAATTAATGTCGGATCTGAAAACACAGATCATTGCCCAATTGAATTTACAGGATACGAAACCTGAAGATATAGGAGATGACCAACCCCTGTTTGTAGATGGCCTTGGTTTGGATTCGATTGATGCGCTGGAGCTCATAGTTTTATTGCAGCAACAATACAGAATCAAATTGTCTAATGCAGAAGATGGTCCCAAAGTCTTCTATTCTGTACGAACTATGGCTGAATATATCACTGCACATCAAGTTCAGAATAATTAAACATGAATGACTCTATTTTTATTGCCGGTACAGGTATCGTTTCGGCGATAGGTAATAATGTAGCCGAATGTGTTGATGCCTTGGAAAACGGCCGGGCAGGAATGGATCAAATGCAGTATTTAAATTCTGTACACCGCCATAGATTACCGGTTGCCGAAGTGAAACTGAGCAATGATGAACTGGCCGAACTATCGGGTTTGCCAAAAAATAAAAGCCGCACAGCTTTATTAAGTTTAGTAGCAGCAAAAGAGGCGCTTGATCAAGCTGCAATCACAAACCTTGCTAGTTTACGTTGCGGATTTATTTCTGCTACTTCTGTTGGCGGGATGGATAAGACTGAAAATTTTTTCAATCCATTTTTATCGGATAATCAAAAGGGCCGGTTACGTGATGTGGTTAATCATGAGTGTGGCAGTATTACAGAATTGGTGGCCGATGCGTTGGGTATAAAAGATTATATAACAACCATCAGCACGGCATGTTCCTCATCTGCCAATGCCATATTTTTGGGCGCCAGGCTCATAAAAAATAATATTCTGGATGTGGTTGTTGCAGGCGGTACCGATGCACTCACCAAATTTACCCTCAATGGTTTTAATACGTTAATGATCGTTGATGAACAGTTTTGTCAGCCTTTTGATGAAAACCGTCGTGGATTGAACTTGGGCGAGGGGGCAGCTTATATAGTTTTGGTCTCTGATAAAGTAGCGGCAACGCTAAAGCGAAAACCCGAAATAATATTGAGTGGCTATTGTAATGCCAATGATGCTTATCACCAAACCGCTTCTTCGCCCGATGGAACAGGTTCTTATTTAGCGATGAGCGGGGCACTTAAAAAAAGCGGGTTACAGCCTTCGGATATTGATTATATCAACCTGCATGGCACCGGTACACAAAACAATGATATTGCAGAAGGAACAGCCATTAAAAGGTTGTTTGATCCGCATTATCCTAAAATGAGTTCA
>CANKNL010000215.1 GCA_947483345.1 Chitinophagaceae bacterium
AAACTTCGCTCATTATTAAAGCTGTTAAACACTTTTGATTCCCCGTTAAAATCAACTACAGTATTTGAAATAACCGAATTCCCCATTACACTCAGGGGCGTACTTTCAAACGGACAGAATTTTAACCTGGAATTATATAAGTCTGCGAACTGGACTTTCAGGATCTTTATTAATAAATAATCTTGCACTTCCTTTGTTAATCTTTTTGTAACAAGGAGCTTGCCCATAACATTGGCCCCTGTATTGTTCGTATATTACTAAAGGAGGAACCATTATGAAATATATTTTTTACACTTTAATAAGTCTGGTTACTTTAGCCAGCTGTAAAACCAGTAAGGATTATTTATCACGAAGTGATAATGACCATACCCTGTTTGATGCCATTAAAACCTTAAAAAAACGCAGCAACGATACTGCTGCATTACAGGCATTGCCTGTTTTGTACAACCTGGCACAGCAACGTAACCTGCGCAAAATAAACAGCTACAGCAGCTCCAATGAACTTGGTCGTTGGGATAAAATGATTGCCGGTTACAGCAGTTTGCAAGCCATGTACGATGCCATTACAGAAAACGATGCCGCCAGTACTGTAGTAAGCCCTGTTAATTACCAGCAAACGATGTACGATGTAAAACAAAAGGCGGCGGCAGATTACTATGATATGGCCGCTGTTTTTTTAAACAAGCCGGGTCGCGATGATGCCAAAAAAGCCTATAACTATTTTAAAAAGGCTGATAAATTGATACCCGATTATAAAGATGCCAGATTGAAAATGGATGAGGCCTATCAACAGGCCATTGTCATTGTGGTTATCAATCCGGTGCAGGATAATTCTTATTTCTTTAATAGCGGCTGGGGAAATTACGGCAGCAGCTACAGCAACGAATATTTTCAACAAACCTTGGTAAGGGAACTAAAAGGAACAAACAGCAGCCGCTATCCTGCACGTTTTTATACCGATTGGGAAGCGGGGCGTGATCATATACAACCCGACTGGGAAGTTAACCTTACCCTTAGAAATATGAATATGCCCAGGCCGCAAACCTATACCTATAACCGCCAGGTTAGCCAGCAGGTAGAAGTAGGTCGCGATACCAGTAACAAAATTATTTACAAAACCGTGTATGCCACTGTAAATATTACAAAACAATCATTTACTGCGCATGCCGATATGGAAATAAATATAACGGAACTAACCACCCATAAAAATATTACCTATTCTACTTTTAGAGAAGATTACAGGTGGGAGGAAGAACATGCCACTTATAGTGGCGACAGCCGTGCATTAGGCCATAACGACTGGATGTTAATAAACAACAGCCATTATAACGAACCGCGTAAAGAAGATGTGTTGAATGAGTTGTACCGGAAATTATACCCACAGGTAAAAAGTAAAATTAGATATGCGGTGGATTGGTAGCAAGGATTAGTTGAAAGGAGAAAGGGGTTGAAAAAGAAATACTATTTTATTTTTTCCTCTTTTTATACTTTGCCCTCTTTGCCAAAATTCATTTTGATAATTTGCTTAGATAAAAATTCTATACACCAACCAGCTTATTAAATACGCGAGCCCGGTCATATATACCAACTGAATCATGGGCCATTTCCAGCTACGTGTTTCTCTTTTTACTACAGCCAGCGTACTCATACACTGCATGGCCAGTACATAAAAAATTAATAAGGATAACCCGGTAGCCAGGTTATACACTTTAGTACCGTCGGGCCTTTCGGCAACAGCCATTTTATGTCGCAATGTATTATTGTTACCCGCTTCTTCACCAACACTATACAAGGTAGCCATAGTACCAACAAAAACTTCCCGGGCCGCAAAAGAGGTTATTAAGGCAATGCCTATTTTCCAATCGTAACCCAAAGGCCGTATAGCCGGTTCAATGGCTTTACCTAAAGTACCTGCAAAAGAATTTTGTAATAATTCAGTTTTACGGTGTTTGTTTAGTTCGGCAGCCTGTTGTGGATTTTCTTTTATTAATTGTTGGTACCTGGCCGTTACAGCAGCCATTTTTTCCGGGGGGCCATAAGTACTTAATGCCCATAATAACAGGCTGATCATCATTATAATTTTACCGGCGTCAAATACAAATATTTTTGCCTTTTCAATCATCGTCGTCAAGGCATTCTTCCATCTGGGGGTACGGTAGGTTGGTAATTCCAAAATAAAAAAACTGCGCTCTGTACTTTTGATAAACCATTTCATTACCGAGGCAACGATCAGGGCCATAACGGTTCCCAATAAATACAGGCCCATCATCACCAGTCCCTGTAAACTTAAGAATCCGAAATATAATTTTGAAGGAATAACCAGTGCGATTAAAATAGTGTACACCGGAAGTCTGGCACTACAACTCATTAATGGGGTAATCATAATAGTAAGTAACCGCTCCTTTTTATTCTCAATATTACGGGCACTCATGATAGCCGGCACAGCACAGGCAAAGCCACTGATCATTGGCATAACACTTTTACCATTCAGCCCCACCTTGCGCATTAACTTATCGGTAAGAAAACTGATACGGGCCATATATCCTGTATCTTCCAAAATGGTTACCAATCCAAACAGAATCATAATCTGTGGTATAAAAATAACGATCCCGCTTAAACCGGCTACCACACCATTAATCAGCAGGTCGCTCCACCAGGTTAGCGGTAAAACATGGCTGAGTAAGCTGCCAAATTCTCCAAACACCCATTCAATGCCATCCATAGGATATTTAGCAACCCAAAATACACTTTGAAAAAGCAGAAATAATACAACCATTAAAATGATATAGCCCCATCTGCGGTGCAGTAATAAATCATCAAGCCTTTCATTAAAAAGGGCTTTTTGCAGAGGGTCAGCTTCAATAACAGTTTGCTGCATAATATGTTTAATGCGTGCAAACCGCTGCATGATCTCTTCGGCCTGTGTTTTGGTGGGATTAAAGGCATTGTCAATCTCAATCTGTTCCATAGTATCCTGCATGCCATCATCCATTAAAAAATGTTCGTGGTTGATCAGGTAATGAACAGCCGTATAACTGCTGATTGCAGGATAATGCTTTTTAACCTGGTCAATGGCTTGTGCTGCCAATGCCTCACAATCAATAAAATTACGGGCCGGTGGCAGGATTAAATTATCGGCCGATTGTTCTAATACTTTTTTTAATTGCTCCAGCCCTTTATTTTTTCTTGGATTAACCGGAACGATGGGTACCCCCAATTCTCTTTCCAGCCCGGGTATATTGATCTGCGTTCCCTTACGTTTTGCCAGGTCCATCATGGTAAGTGCAACCACAACCGGAATGTTGAGGTCAATAATTTGAGAACAGAACAATAGATTGCGTTTTAAACTGCTGGCATCTGCTACCAATAAAACCATATCCGGTTTAATACTAGCATCCTGATTTAATAATACCTTATAGGCCACCCACTCATCACTGCGTTTTGGATATAAACTATATGAACCAGGCAGGTCTATTATGGTAGCCGTAAGATCAGTACTGATCTTACTTTCTCCCATTTTTTTATCTACGGTTACGCCCGGAAAATTACCAACCTGCTGATTTAAACCGGTTAAATAATTAAACAGTGAACTTTTACCGCTATTGGGATTACCGACTAATGCTATGTTTAAGTGTTTTGACAAATTTGATTACAAAAATAACAGTAAACCGTTGTACACAGTTACGAATTAAGAAAGATGAAGCAAGAATACGGAAATTTTTATTTTAACAGCTTTGTGACTAATTTTTACATGGTAATTACAAATTTAGTCCTGCGCAGAGTTACCTTTGTATCACTTCATCAAACAAATCAATTATGAAACGTCTTTTTTGGTTATTGCTTTTTATTTCAACTGTTGGTTCGGCACAAAAAGGCAGGAGGGCGCAAATAAAAGCAGATAAGCTTACGATTACAGCTTTACAAAATCATATTGGTTTTTTGGCCGATGATAAACTGGAAGGAAGAAGAACCGGTACTGATGGTGAAAAAGCAGCTTATGAATATATCAGCAAAAATTTTAAAGAGGCAGGCCTCATAGCCAAGGCTGAAGATGGAAGTTATATTCAGCCGTTTGACGTGTATGAAGGGAAACAGATAAATCCTTCAACGGCGTTTTCAATTAATGGCAACCTCCTTGTAACCCACGTAGATTATTTTCCATTAGCATACAGTGCCAATGGGAAATTAACCACATCGGCAGCCATAGCCATCCCCGAAAGCGGTTCGGTTTGGTTTTGGGACCTCAGGGACATACTGGAAGAAAATAAAAATAATCCGCATTTTGATCTGGAGGATGCGATTGTAAAAAAGGTAGAGGTTGTAGCCACAAAAGGTGCAGCCACACTGATTATTCATAACAGTTCCGACATAAAAGACAATTTGAAATTTGAACCAAAATCAAAAACAGAAACGCAAAAAATACCCGTCTTGTTTATCAACAGTGACACAAAAAAGAAATGGTTAAATGAAGACATCAAATTTGCTGATCTTAAACTGGAAGTTTCTATCAGCGATAAGAAAAGAATTGGTCATAATGTTATTGGTTATATCGATAACGGTGCGATCAATACCATTATATTGGGAGCACATTACGATCACCTGGGTTATGGCGAAGATCATAACTCATTATATACGGGCAGTATCCCTCAAATTCATAATGGCGCCGATGACAACGCCAGTGGTACAGCTGCATTGATTGAACTGAGTAAAAAAATTAAAAACTCAAAACTCAAAAACAATAATTATCTCTTTATTGCTTTTTCGGGTGAAGAGCTGGGTTTATTTGGCAGTAAATATTATACCGAACATCCCACCATTGATCTTACCAAAGCCAACTACATGATCAATATGGATATGATCGGCAGGCTTAATGACAGCACGCATGGCGTAACCATTGGTGGCTATGGTACATCTCCGGTATGGGGATCAGCACTTCCTTCAAAAGATAAATTTTTGAAAATTAATTTCGACAGCAGTGGCAGTGGACCCAGCGATCACACTTCTTTTTACAGAAAGGATATGCCTGTTTTATTTTTCTTTACCGGTGCACACAGTGATTATCATAAACCCAGCGATGATGCAGATAAAATTAATTATTCGGGAGAACTGCTGTTGATAAAATACATGTACAATGTTCTTGTAAAAACCAACGATAAAGGGAAACTGGCATTTACCAAAACCAGGGAAACACAGGCGCAGGGAAAAAGGAGTTTTAGTGTTAGTATGGGTATCATGCCCGATTATACATTTAGTGGTACAGGAGTAAGGGCCGATGGCATCAGTGAAGGAAAAGCGGCTGAAAAAGCCGGCCTTAAAACGGGGGATGTGATTATACAA
>CANKNL010000216.1 GCA_947483345.1 Chitinophagaceae bacterium
AAATTTCTGGAACAGCGTTTTGAATACCTTAATGACAGCGCAACCATACAAAAGCTGGTTCAATTTCAAAGTGATGATCAAATCAATCTCACATTTTCCATCCCGCAAATTCATTGTTCATCCTGTATCTATTTGCTCGAAAATCTGCATAGAATTGAGCCGGGTGTAAAAAAATCACAGGTTAATTTTCAAAAAAAGGAAGTCTTTATCATCTTTAACCCACAGGAAACCACCTTACGTAAAGTGGTGGAGTTATTGGCTTTTATTGGTTATGAACCCTATATCAGTTTAAAGGATGTGCATGTAAAAAAAGAACCGGCATTTAACCGCCGGCAAATCTATAAAATTGGCGTGGCTGGATTTTGCTTTTCTAATATTATGATGTTAAGTTTTCCGGAATATTTTTCATCTGGAAATATTGAAGAGGCCGGCCTAAAGGAAACATTCAACTGGATCAATCTGGCCTTATCTATACCGGTTTTATTTTTTAGTGCTTCCGATATTTTTATTGCTGCCTGGAAAGGATTGCGGCAAAAATATCTGAATATTGATGCGCCGATCGCTTTGGCCATTGTGGTCACTTTTGTAAGAAGTTATTATGAGATCATCAGCGGGCACGGCGTTGGTTATCTGGATTCGGGCTGCGGCATCGTTTTTTTTATGTTGATCGGGCGGTGGTTTCAAAATAAAACCTATGATTCTTTTTCATTTGACAGGGATTACCGGTCCTATTTTCCACTGGGGGTAACCATACTTGAAGATGGTTTTGAGAAAAATATTCCGGTTACCCAATTACAAAAGACAAACCGCATCATCATCCGCAATGAAGAAATGATTCCGGCAGATGCTGTTTTAATGAGCGGTACTGCTAATATAGATTACAGTTTTGTGAGTGGCGAAAATGCGGCCGTTGAAAAACAGAAAGGGGCGTTGATTTATGCCGGAGGCAAACAGATCGGCAGTGCTATTGAGCTTGAGGTCATTAAAGAAGTTTCGCAAAGTTATATAACGCAGTTATGGAATAATGACATTTTTAGCCATTCTAAAAATGAAGAAAAATCATTTATTCATCCCTGGAGCAGATATTTTACAATGGTTTTATTTACGGTTGCATTGGCCACTTTAATTTTTTGGACAATTGTGGATAGTACCCGGATATTACCAGCTGTAACCGCTGTTTTAATTGTAGCCTGTCCCTGTTCGTTATTACTGTCAGCTACATTTACCTATGGTAATATGTTGCGCATTTTTGGCCGTAATAAACTGTATCTTAAAAATGCCGGTGTTATTGAATCGCTGGCAAAAATAAATACAGTTGTATTTGACAAGACCGGTACCATCACCCAAAGCCAGGCTTCTTCTGTTAAGTATGATGGATTACCCCTCTCTGATTGGGAACTGGCAATTGTAAAAACGGTTAGCAGCCAGTCCTCACATCCATTAAGTAAGGTCATTGCGGCTTCCATTGTTTCGATGCCGGGGAAATCACTGTCGGTTAACCGGTTCAAAGAATACACGGGCCGGGGTTTAGAAGCGGTGATCGAGGACATACCGGTAAGAATGGGGTCGGCCCATTTTATACAGGCCGACAACCTTTTTGTAGCACATGATACAGGTACATCAGTGCATGTGGAACTTAATAATATTCATGTGGGTAAGTTCAGTGTACAAAATCAATATAAGCAGGATATTGGTGAAATGGTACATGCCATAAAGCGGCATGGACATAACTTATTTGTGCTATCGGGTGATAATGATTCGGAAAGGGCCAATCTTAAAAAAATATTCGGGCCCAATATCGAACTACACTTTAATCAATCGCCTCAGCAAAAATTGGATTTTATTAAAACCCTGCAGCATGCCGGCCATCAAGTGCTAATGCTGGGGGATGGATTAAATGATGCAGGTGCATTGATGCAAAGCCAGGTGGGGATTGCGGTTTCTGAAAATTCAGCTCAGTTTTCGCCAGCCAGTGATGCCATACTGGATGGGAGCAAAGTATCATACCTGGATAAGTTTATCAGTTATGCCAGGGCCGGCAAACGTATCGTTATGGCCAGCTTTATACTGTCGATTTTATATAATATAGTAGGTTTGTCATTTGCTGTTCAAGGTATTCTTTCGCCCTTGGTTGCAGCTATACTGATGCCGGTGAGCAGTATCAGCATCGTGTTATTTGTAAGTTTATATTCATCATATGTTGCACATCAGAAAGGAATTTAATTACAAACTGATTAAAATCATATTTTTACTTGATAGTCATCACCCTCAAAAATTATAGTAAAATCTATTTTTAACCATAATTCAAAAAAGTGCATATGAGTGCGTTGTTCGTATTAATAGGGATTAGTATACTGGTTGCTGGGGCTTTTCTAATTGCTTTTTTATGGAGTGTTAGAAATGGCCAGTTTGATGATGATTATACGCCTTCTATTCGTATGTTATTTGATGACCCCCAAAAACCAAAGACTAAATCACCATCTTCTAAATAACAATAACCCAAACTTAATAAACACATGCAGGTAGAAAAATTTTACTATGACAATCGTATTGTAAAGAATTTTGCATACGCCACTATTCTGTGGGGTGCAGTTGGTATGCTGGCCGGCTTATGGGTAGCATTACAACTGGTATTTCCCCAAATGAATATTACACAGTATGGTTCCTTTGGCCGTTTACGTCCGCTTCATACCAATGCCGTTATTTTTGCCTTTGTTGGTAATGGTATGTTTATGGGTATTTACTATTCATTGCAACGTTTATGTAAAACCCGGATGTTCAGTGATAAACTCAGTAGTATTCATTTTTGGGGATGGCAATTAATTATTGTTGCGGCCGCCATTACTCTGCCTTTGGGATTAACACAAGGAGCAGAATATGCCGAACTGATATGGCCCATCGATCTGGCCATCACGGTTATCTGGGTTGTTTTTGGCTGGAATATGTTTGGTACCATCATTAAAAGAAGGGAAAAACATTTGTATGTGGCCATCTGGTTTTACATTGCCACTTTTGTTACCGTGGCTGTTTTACATATTGTACGTTCTGGTCAGTTACCTTATTCCTGGCTGCATAGTTACAGTTGGTATTCTGGCGTACAGGATGCATTGGTACAATGGTGGTATGGTCATAATGCTGTAGCCTTCTTTTTAACAACGCCTTATTTGGGGTTAATGTATTATTTTATGCCAAAGGCGGCTAATCGGCCGGTTTATTCTTATCGACTTTCTGTCATTCATTTTTGGTCATTGATATTTTTATATATCTGGGCCGGGCCTCACCATTTGTTATACACGGCCCTGCCAAACTGGGCTCAATCTCTGGGGATTGTTTTTTCGGTGATGTTGATTTTCCCAAGTTGGGGCGGTATGATCAATGGTCTGCTTACTTTACGTGGTGCCTGGGACAGGGTTAGAGATGATGTGATCTTAAAATTTATGGTGGTAGCAGTTACGGCTTATGGTATGGCTACTTTTGAAGGGCCTATGCTTTCTTTAAAGAGTGTTAGTGCGGTTTCGCATTATACCGATTGGGTTGTTGCTCATGTGCACGTAGGTGCATTGGGTTGGAACGGCATGTTAACTTTTGGTGTTTTATATTGGATAATCCCACGCATTTTTAAAACTGAATTGTATTCAAAAAAATTAGCCAGCAATCATTTTTGGTTGGCCACACTGGGTATTTTGTTTTATGCTATACCCATGTATTGGGCAGGTATTCAGCAAAGTTTGATGTGGAAACAATTTACAGAAGCCGGCCAGTTAAAATATACATTTTTAGAAACGGTAACTTATATGAAACCGTTTTATGCCATGCGTTCAATTGGTGGTTTATTATATTTAACGGGAATTTTAATTTTGTTTTATAATATTTATAAAACTGTTAAGCAAGGCAAACTGCTGGCCAATGAAGAAGCTGAAGCAGCACCTTTGGCTAAAGAATATGTAAAGCATACCGGCGAACATTGGCATCGGGTTATTGAAAGAAAGCCCATTCATTTTTTAATACTGAGTTTGGTGGTGATCTTGATAGGCGGCATTATTGAATTGGTGCCAACCTTTATGATAAAATCAAATGTGCCAACCATCAGTAGCGTTAAGCCCTATACTCCGCTTGAGTTACAGGGACGAGATATATATGTACGTGAAGGTTGTTATGTATGTCACTCACAAATGATTCGTCCTTTCCGCAGTGAAACAGAACGCTATGGTGAATATTCCAAAGCCGGAGAGTTTGTATATGACAAACCATTTCAGTGGGGAAGTAAACGTACAGGTCCGGATCTGGCCAGGGAAGGTACAGGTAACCTTAAAAAAACTGATGGCTGGCATTTCCGCCATTTCAGAGAACCGTCATCTATGAGTGAGGGTTCCATTATGCCTGCTTATCCGTTCTTGCTTACACAAAATTTGGATACGGCATCAACGGCGGCAAAAATCAATGCCATGCGTTCATTAGGTGTGCCATACGACAAGGGATACGAATGGCAGGCTAATAACGATTTGATGTCGCAGGCAAACGGCATTCGGATTAACTTAAAGATTGAAGGTATTGAGGTACCGGCAAATAAAGAGGTGATAGCATTGATAAGTTATATTCAGCGCCTGGGTAAAGATATCAGTAATAACCCAACAGCCACTTTTAATAAATAGATCATGTTTAAATTCATAAAGCAATACGCCGAAACAATAGAACATGTTGGTATTTATCCAATGATTTCACTGTTTATCTTCTTTATTTTTTTTATAGTACTACTGGTTTTGGTAAAAAAAATGAAGAAAGAGCGGGTGGAAGAATTGTCGAATTTACCATTTGAAAAAGAAGAATTAACTAACTCAACCTTATAAATATTTATAGCATGCGATTCTTTAAATCTATAAAAAATAAAACAGCAGTAACATTGCTTTCCATTTTTGCAGCCTCAACGCTCGCTGCTCAAACGACTACACCTGTAACTGCTCAGCCGGCGGTTTCGGGCTATAACCAACTGGCCATACTGTTAATCATATTGATTTTTGTACTGGCTTTTGTCATATGGGGCATGGGGCAGGTATTAACTGCATTAGGCAGGCAATTAGTAGACAAAAGTAAATCTGCTTCAAAAATTTCAAATATTGTTTTACTGGTAGGCTTTACATTGCTTTCGCAGGTTACGTTTGCGCAGAATACGACCACAGCGGTGGTAGAGCAACTGCCAAACTACGGCGGACTTACGGCTAATGCCTATTACCTGTTCCTCACTGTATTTGCATTGGAACTGGTTGTCATTTTCTTTTTAGCTTTTTCTATTCGCAGAATGTATTTAGAGTTAATGCCAGCAAAAATCA
>CANKNL010000217.1 GCA_947483345.1 Chitinophagaceae bacterium
AACTGTTGAAATCTGGATACATCAACAATCAGATCCCAGCTATACCTGATGAATAATTTACCAACATCATATGTGGTGAATGGTTCCACTTTTTCGCCCAGGGCCATTTTAACCAATGCGGCAGGTTGGTTTTGGCCGGCACCAGCCGAGAGGTATATCCAGGCCGGAAAGCGGGGATTAATTTCCATGATATATAATTCATCAGTTGCCGTTTTCATGATCTCAATCTCCAGCCCGCCCCGCCATTTGGTGACCGCTACAAAATGTTTAGCCAGGTCAATCAATGCGTCATCCTCCAGTGTAATACCAGCCCAGGCCTTACCTTTATCTGTAATATACAATTTACGCATGGGGATAATACTGGTGGCATTCCCTTCACCATCGCCAAGGGCTGCAATATTAACTTCGGTACCATTTATAAATTGCTGAACAATGATTGGTAATCCCCATTTAGCACTGATTTTATAAAATGCTTTTTGTGCCTGCTCCAGCGTATAAGCTACAACGGCATCATAATATTTTCCTTTTACCACTAAGGGGTAGCCAAACTCCTCGCCTATTGAATACAATTCATTTACGGTATAAATGACTTTGTCTTTTGGCACCAGAAAATTATGCTGCTGTCCAAATGCAAACAGGTTTAATTTATCCCGTGCATCAAACATCTCAAAGCTGGGCAAAAAAGAATGGATACCCAATGCTTTTAAACGGGGTGCAATGCTGATAAAATTATATAGCTCAGCGTCAAAATTCGGAATGATCACATCAATCTGCTCCTGATCGTGAATGTACTTTATGGCATTGTACAATACCTCAGAGCCCGCGGCAGGATATGATATCTGATAGGTTTTATCGCACATATCATTCATGTAAATACCGGGCTCTAAACTTTCATAAGCCAATCCAATAATGCGTACAGGCTGATCGTAACCGTCACGTATTGCTCTGATCACAGCAACGCCCGGACCCGGACTATCGATAGCATTTAAGCCTGTTACTGCTATTACAATCGTTTTTTTATTTTCGCTCATCGCTAATGCTCTTTTAATTACTGAGTAAATTATTTTCTTTTAAAAGACTTACAAAATCATCGATATCTTTTTCAATGGTCAGTTTATCCACGTCATACTTTTCCAGCAATGTCTTTTTAATCTCATTCAATGACCTGCTTTCTTTCATGAGCTGAATAATTTCAGCGGCTATCGGATTACTGCTGTATGAGTCTCCTGTAGCGGGGTTGAATACAAATCCAAATTCGTTAGTTGCGATATTTTTTTTTATCATTTGATGTAGTTTAATAAAAAAGTTCAGGTTAATTTTTTAATCCATCCCTCATGGTTGTGGATTTTTACTATGTTAAAAATCATGAAAATTGAGATGCCCTTTTATAACTAATATACTTTTTGATTTACCCATACATAATCATCAACCAATATATCGTTCTTTAATATGCCTTTTCTTCTTACACATTCTAAATGGTACCCATTTTTTTCCAAAACCTTCATGCTCGATTTATTATATTCAAATACTTCTGCCACGATACGGTTAATCGCAAAAGTGTCAAAAATATATGCCGTCATTAAACCTACAGCAATAGTAGCTATCCCGGTTCCCCAAAAAGGCTCAGCCACCCAATAGCTAAGTTCAACATTCATTTTATATACATCTTCCTGCAATACGATACCAATACCACCAACAATTTCCTGTTCATTTAAAATGGCAAAGTTTTGTGTAGGCGCTAATTCTAACTGGCCGTTAATGAATTTAATGGCATCTTCAGTTGTATACGGATGAGGGATATAATCACGCAGATTATTCCAGATATTTACATTATTGAAATAGGTGGTTAAGGTTGTGGCATCTTCAATAGCCCAGGGTTTTAAAGAGATATACATGTTATTTTTTATACTCAAGGTATCGGATTAATTACAAATACAAGTATCAGACCTCATTTTTACTTAAAAGTTTAATGCCTTTTACATTTTTATTTTAGACGCTTGTTTTTGTGATTTCCTTCGGGTTAAAAATAAAAAATATAAATCATGTCATACTTTAACAAATAGGATATTATAAAAAAATATTTACGCTATTGATGTCTCCCCATAAAAGATAAAAATCTAATCTTATATTTATACAAAAAAATCATGGAACCCTTAATCCGGAATATTGCAGATACCGCTCTGTGGGTTGCCATATACCGGGCTGATGAAAGTGAACGGCCCGATGCCGTTTTTAAAGACCCTTATGCCAGACTGCTGGCAGGCGAACGTGGAAAGCATATTGTGGATGCCATGGTAGACGGCCGCAGAAACAGTTGGTCTTTTATTGCACGTACCTATTTATTTGATGAATACATTATGCATCATGTACACCAGGGTTATGACATGATCATTAATCTGGCCTGCGGACTTGATACCCGACCATACCGGCTATCCCTGCCTTCAACAATAATTTGGGTAGATGTTGATCTTAAGGAAATGGTCAACTACATGCAAACGATGATGGCGAATGAGAAGCCAAATTGTATACATGAACGCCTATCATTAGACCTCTCTGACAGGGAAGCGAGGGTAAAAATCTTTCATGAACTGGGAAGTCGTGGAAAAAAAATACTGGTTGTTGCCGAAGGCCTGATCGGTTATTTGGATGAAGTAGACGCCGGGGCGCTTGCCTATGACCTGTCGCATGTACGCAGTTTCAGGCATTGGGTAATTGATATCATGTCGCCGGGCATTCTTCCGCTTATCCGGCAAGAAATGGGTATTTTATTAGACGAAGCCAAATCACCATTAGTTTTTGCACCAGACGATGGAGAAGATTTCTTTGCGTTGTTTGGCTGGAAATCTGTTGAATCCAGATCAAAATTAAAAACTGCCTATACCTTAAAAAGACTGTCGGCCGACATGATCACCTATGCAGCCCTTCCCGAACCGATTGGCCCTAAGGGAAAATTTCCCTGGTCGGGTGTTTGTCTTTTTGAAAATATGGTTTCACGGCCTTTGCCTTAAAGTTAAAATATGCAGAAGTACAGCGGGTATTTTTGTTTTGTTAAAAGAACCAACTCATGAACCAACATATTGCACACCTGGCATTAGTTGTAAACGACTACGATGAAGCCATCGCCTTTTATACCCAAAAATTAAACTTCACCCTCATAGAAGATACCAAACTGAGTGAAACAAAACGTTGGGTAAAACTGGCCCCCAAAGGCAATGGGGCATGTTGTTTATTACTGGCGCAAGCAGCCACAGATGAACAAAAAAGCAGGGTTGGTAATCAAACCGGAGGCAGGGTATTTTTATTTTTATATACCGATGATTTTTGGAGAGATTATCACCATATGTTGGCCGAAAAAATAAATTTTGTACGGCCACCCGTAAAAGAACCTTACGGTACTGTAGCTGTTTTTGAAGACTTGTATGGAAACTTATGGGATCTGATAGAACCTGAGAAGCTGTCTGAATAAAAAATATCCCATCAGCTCAAGGCTAATGGGATATTTTAAAAATCTCAATACCATTTTATGGAAAAATACCTAACTCACTGTAACTGTTGGCAACCTTGTTGATGGCACTTACATAAGCTGCAGTACGCATATCAGGGATTTCCGGATTACTCATCCATATGTCCATGATCTCCCGTGTTGCCCCTATCATTGTTTCTTCCAGGCCACTATGCACAAGGTCAACTTCATCGGGTCCATGCATGATAAAAGTTCGTTCAACCTCATTTACTTTTTTTCCGCTCAATTCTTCTATCTGTCCTAAAATACGCGAGTTCAGGTTTTCGGTAAACCGTTTTTCCATACGTCCATACCGAACATGACTTAAATTTTTCAACCACTCAAAATAACTAACGGTTACACCGCCCGCATTGAGGTACATATCCGGTACACATAAAATACCTTTTTGTGCAAATACGTCATCGGCTTCAGGCGTACATGGTCCATTAGCCGCTTCCCCAATTATTTTTGCTTTTACTCTTGGTGCATTTTCTGCATTAATAACATTTTCAAGTGCTGCCGGAATCAAGATATCACATTCCAGTTCCAAAGCATCTGTATTTTTAACCAGGTTGGTTGCACCCGGAAAGTTCAATATTGAACCAGTTGCTTTTCTGTGTTTCACAACTTCCTCCTCATGTAAGCCATTGGCATTAAAAATAGCACCTTCATATTCTGCTATGCCAATAACTTTTGCACCATGCTCGCGGAAGAATTTAGCACAATAAAATCCCACATTTCCCATTCCCTGTACCACTACTGTTTTACCTTCAATCCCAACAGTTAATCCCTGCTTGGCCATCACATCTGGCATATTGCACACTTCGCGTATGCCGAAAAATACACCCAACCCTGTAGCTTCTGTACGGCCACGTACGCCTCCCTGTGAAACCGGCTTACCGGTTACACAACCAACAGCATCAATATCACCGGGTTTTAATGATGCATAGGTATCCACAATCCAGGCCATTTCTCTTGATCCTGTACCATAATCCGGAGCGGGTACATCAATACCGGGGCCAATAAAATTTTTCTTTACTAACTCCGATGTATACCTGCGGGTAATTTTTTCCAACTCATACTCACTGTACTTACGGGGATTTATTTTTATCCCCCCTTTTCCGCCGCCAAATGGCACATTCACAATAGCACATTTATAGGTCATTAAACTGGCCAATGCCATTACCTCATCCTGGTTTACTTCATCACTAAAACGTATCCCGCCTTTGCAGGGTGCTTTATGGTGACTGTGTTGTACGCGGTAGGCTTCTATAACTTCAATGCTTCCATCATCCCGTTTTACCGGAAAACGCATTTGGTAAACACTGTTACAGGCCTTAATCTGTTCTAAAATTCCCAAATCCCATTTCGTGAATTTGGCGGCTTTGTCAAAACTTTTTTCCACACTATGGAAAAAGCTGTATGGCTGTTGAGCACTCATAAATGTTGTTTTATTTTTAGCAATCGTTAAATGAAAGAGTTTGTTTTTTGCGCTGGCCCTGCTATTTTACAGAGACGAAGCGGAGAACTTATTTTATAATTTTTTAAACCTATCAGTTATATTAATCCTTGTTATTGTTAGCCAGTTCTGTACTTTTATTCAGCACATATCAAAACAGGCTAATCTTTTCCCTTTTCAAATCTGCTTATTTTTCTATCTAATAAAAAAACATAGCCGAATAAACCTATTAAAATAGTCAGGCAGACTGCGACTACAACATAAATTTTCCCATTACTCCTCATCAAATCTGCCATGTCGGGTTTATTCTGTCCAAAAGCTACCAAATTGATCAGTATCCCAAAAG
>CANKNL010000218.1 GCA_947483345.1 Chitinophagaceae bacterium
ACACTTTTTTCTTCAATATCAGATATTTTAAATTCAGGTGGAGTAAGTTTTGGATAAATCAGCATGATACGATTGTGAAACAAAGGCAGGTTTATTAAAAACGCTTTCAGGGTTTTTCCACCGGCTTCCATCAGGCCACCGTATTTTTCCTTACCGGTCTTTAAAACCCACCATTCGCCAAATGCCTCAAATACTTTGTCTAGCGGCATGTTAAATTCCTCAGATACGGCACCGGCCAGCGTAAACGTGATCTCATCATCGTAGGGCTCGTTGCTTATAAAATAATCAATATCTACGCCACTGCGTTTTTTTACGGCATCCCATTTATCATCTCCAAAATTGGCCTTTACCAGGTCTTCAATGGCTTTATTTACAATACCGTACACGATTATTTTTTTTAATGATGAACTAAAAGTAATTCATGATCATATCACCTGTTACACTTTGGGTCATCAATTACTCGAATCCCTATCCTTGCTTCTTTTCCGGATACAGCCGATCATGATTCGTAAAATGAGGTTATGGTCATGGTTTGATTATGAAACTGACATTCATTCCCTGCATCAACAGGTGAGATCTCACCATAAGAGTAAAATCCAGCCATCACGGTTTCATTACCAAAAATAGTATTTACGGCCTCTACTTCTTCAACAGTTCGTGACCCCAAAATAAGTTTTCTGCCTACACAGCTGATCAATAAGGCAAAACTGGGTTTATCCCTTTGTTTCAATAAAGTTTGTTGGGCAGCAATTGATGCGGCTCCGGTTAGCTTATCAAAATTGGCTTTCATGAACCTCACTTTTGACCCTTCCGGAACATCTCCGGCAAAAGTCATGCTTTTCTGTTCTTCATCAATGGAAAGTATGGTCCGTACTATAGGTTTAACAGCACCCGGTATAATTACTGAAAGAGGAAATAAAAGGGCTGACCCGGGTAAATTTTCTGCTTCAGGGCCAAGGTATTGTTTATACAGTTCCAATGCACTTTGATTTTCTATTTCAAATAACCTGTTCCCCGATGATTTTGTAACTTCTTTTTCCAGTCCGAAAATATCCCATCCGCCCTTTGAACCATGGGTTACACTGATATCTTTTCCATAAAATCCGATTGCGATGATTTTCCCCGCAACAGGCTGCTCGTTCAATCCCACTAAAGTAGATTGGAAGTTGACATTATCACCGGCAAGGCCTCCGGATACCAACACATGTTTACCCACTGCAAAATTTAACCCTTTTACCAATTCACTTCCATTTACCAGGCTCCCGTCAGAAAAAACCATGACATAAGTAAGATCTTCTTTTGGTATCAGATCACAAAGCTTAATTACAGCATCATAACTGTTTGCAAAATCATGGATACTTACTGAACTGCTGAGGATTTTTGTTTTATCGAATTGTAACGCAACAGCTACCAAAGAATTATTTTGTATAGTCCCCTGATAGATTTCGCCTGCTGTGCTGCACATGGCAATGTCTGCCGCCGGGAATTGGCATTTAGCCGAAGCATATATTTTCTCATTAATGAATGACTCCTTTCCGCCAAAGCATAAAACCAATTGCGCCTTGTGTTGATCAATTACTTCACCGGATGAATCATTTGTCCATGTATTTTCTACAAACTGAAAAAGAGCGCTGATCATAAATTTATGGAGTTATTTTTTAGCAGATAAACAATTATACATGTCTACATAGTAAAAATGATACCAAGAATATATATCTGTTCAAAGCATTGAAATACAGCCTATTAAAAAATAATCGTTACTCCGTGATTCCATATTACGGAAATGAATTCCAAAATATGGACATCAATTCGCCGCTCCGGCCTGCATCATTTTATAGATTGTACTTTTCCCAATATCGAGCATTTTGGCTGTTCGCATCACATCATCATCATTTTTTTTGAGGTAAAATTTAATGATGTCATTGGTATATTGCCGCAATGTTTTTTCCTCTGTAATAAAAGTTTCATCCTCTGTAGCCGACATATAACTGATGTCGATCGCCTTGATTGCAGAACCATCGCTCATCACTGCTGCAAGTTCAATCATTGACTTTAATTCCCTTACATTACCCGGATAATTATAACGCATCAATTTATCTTTTGCATCCTGGGTAAAACTGATAATACCCATTTTGTTTTCCCGTACAAATTCATCTAAAAAATACCGGGCCAGTATTAAGATGTCGTTCCCCCTATCCCGCAATGCCGGAAGTTCGATTGACAGCCCAATGATTCGATAATACAGGTCTTCCCTAAAATTTCCCTTCTTTACTTCAGTTGCCAGGTTCTTATTTGTGGCAATAATTAAACGAACATCAAATTTTACATTTTCATTACCCCCAACACGTACCACTTCCCTTTCCTGCAATACCCGAAGTAATTTACTTTGGAGGCTTAAATCCAGTTCCGCTATCTCATCTAAAAAAATAGTCCCCCCATTCGCTTCTTCAAATTTCCCTTCTTTTCGTGCAATGGCTCCCGTAAAAGCCCCTTTCTCATGCCCAAACAGTTCGCTTTCGATGAGTTCGTTTGGAATAGCTGCCATGTTTACGGCAACAAATTTTTTCCTTTTCCGGTCACTGTTATAATGAATGGCTTTAGCCACCACCTCTTTACCGGTTCCGGTCTCACCGGTGATGGATATATTAATATTGTTTTTGGACGCTTTGTCCATCAACACAAATATCTTTTGTAAAACAGCACTCTGTCCCTTGATACTGTTATCAAAAGAAAATTTTTGCCCCAATTCTTCCTTAAGGTGGGCTACCTCTTTTTTAAGTATGCCCGTTTCCCTTAACTTGATCACTGTATTCCACAATATATCTTTAGTATTCTCATCTTTTATTAGGTAATCGGTGACCCCTTTCTTCAGCAGGTCAACGGCAACTGCAATATCTTCCTGACCACTGATGACTATGACAGGCACTTGATTGTTGATTTCTTTAATTTTTTGATAGAGTTTATCACCTGTAAAATCAGGTAATGAATAATCAATGGTGATAATATCCGGATTTTTGTATAGATTTTCCAGGCAATCTTTGCCACTTTTAAAGCAGGTAATACTGTAATCAGGATTCAATGAAAGGTGATACTCCAATATTTCACCATACCAGGAATCATCCTCTACAATAAAAATTTTATAAGGCTCCATAGGATCAAGTATATACTAAACAAACTTATTTGCTGTTTCCAAATTGTGGAAGATTCCAAAATTACTATAAAAAGTCTACTTACAACCATTAATAAGTTACCCATTGCTGTAACTTTTAGTAAACTTCTGCCCCCAAAAAAATAGCATCTATAGTTCTAATAGAAACCTACCGCACAGAACAAGATGAATAATGACATTCCTAAATGGATAAACAGCTATCAATAAAACTAAACTCACTGATTCCAGTCACTGTAGTATTCAAGGAATCGATTTTGGAGAGTATCAATATTCATTTTAAGATACCTCCTGATTCATCTGCAGGAATATATAAATATATAAACGTAAAAATGTCCATTTTATGTATTTTTTTCCAAAATAAAGATTGATGATATTTTTTTATAATTGTAAACTATTGTATATCAATGTTTTAAAATTTGGTATTATTCTTGAAAACTGGCATCACAAGAAAAAAATGAAACAACTTCTCTGCATATTATTTTATTTTTTCTCTGGTTCAACAGGGAATGCCCAAGGTAACTGGGTAGCTTCAGGCAGTGAAGTAGTTAACTTCAGTGTGGTTGACATAGCAGCCATTGGAGGTATTGGATGGAGTTCAGAAAGGGGGCCCATACCCGGCTATTTTAGTGCAACTGATACGGCAGCTTATACCGGATGCTCTGATGCTGCAAACATTGATGGGTACCTGAAAAAATATGGAAATAATGCTTTTATATTTCCCGTTGGAAGTGGTGATAAACTAAGATCACTGGAAATTTCGGCACCGGCTAATTTAACCGATACCTATGCAACAGCCTGGATCACGGGAAACCCCACTGAAAACCATGATCCGACTTCACCGAATGCAGGAGCACACCCCGTTTCTTCAGTATCCTTTCCAATTGCATCGGTCAGTACTGTTGGTCAATGGGACTGGCAGGTAGGAGATGCTGATCATCTGGGGCCCGGAACAACCGGTACAGGTGAAGGTTTGACGATAAAGGTCAGCATTCCCGATATGACGCTTTTTGCTACAGCAACCAGTTTGAGACTGGTAGGCTGGAATGGCACCACCTGGATCGACCTTAGCGAAACATCAACAGCAAGCGGCAATACAGAAAACAGTACATTAACCGGTACTATGGTACCCAATATCACCGCCATCGCCATAGGAAGGATCGCATCGGCCCTGCCACTTAAATTAGAAAGCTTCACTGCATCATCTTCCAATTGTAACACTGTTTTAAATTGGAAAACTTCCAATGAAATCAATACCAACAAATTTATTGTAGAACAAAGTTTTGATGCCGTTCATTTCACGACACTAATTGCGGTTGCCGCTTCGGGTCCTTTATACGGAAACCGCTACAGCACTACAGTAGCACAACCTTACGGAATAGCTTATTACCGATTAAAAATATACGATAACGATGGTTCGTATATATATTCGCAGACCGTTTCTTACCGCAACAATTGTACGGCTAGTGATCAGATGCAAGTCTATCCAAACCCGGTATCGGCCTACGAGAATATCTATTTAAATTTCACGACATCCTTCAGGGGACAAGCGGATTTCATCATATTCAACAGTATCAGTCAAAGAGTCCTGTCAAAAAAGATCCAGGTCACAGAAGGTAAAAACCTAATCGCGACAGAGGTATTAAAGTTAACCGCAGGCACCTACTTCATCAGATTGATCGGTGCAGATGGAAAACAGATCGGCACTGTACAAAAATTTATAAAACAATAACCGATTTTTAAAAGCAAGTGAATAGAAAACAATTTCATAAGATCGTATCAGTTACCCTGTTTAGCATCGCATTTTGCTATTGCCCAAACTTGTTTTCGCAAATGAAAGTAGGTAATAACCCGGCATCCATAAATTCCAATTCGGCATTTGAAATTGAATCAGGAAACAAGGGCTTGTTGTTACCAAGAATTGCACTCAGCGCAACTACCAGAGCTACCCCATTAAATAGTTTTGTAAAGGGTATGCTGGTGTACAATACAGCTACAGATAATGATATTACACCTGGTCTTTATTAT
>CANKNL010000219.1 GCA_947483345.1 Chitinophagaceae bacterium
ATAGGGTATTCCTTAAAACCGCTAAGCTCTAAAGGGTGTGCCAAAAAAGAATGAACAGCATGTCCACCCTCATGCAACATGGTAGTAACATCATGCATTTGCCCCGCTGCATTCATAAAAATAAATGGGGCCCCGCTTTCTGCCAGTGGGCAATTATATCCTCCGGGTGCCTTCCCTTTCCGGCTTTCCAGGTCAAGATGCTTAAGCGCCTGCATTTTTTTAAGACAGTCACCAAAGAAGGGTCGGAGTTTTGTAAAACAAGCAATTGATTTTTGAATCAGCTCTTCACTGGTTTTAAAAGGACGTAAAGCTTCTGTGCCTTCGGGTTCTGCATCAATATCCCATGGGCGTAAAGAATCCAGCCCCAGTTTTTCTTTTTTCTTTTGATAAATATTATTTACAAGGGGCAGTACATGTTGCTTTACTGCTTCATGAAATTGAAAACAATCTTCCTTTGTATAATCAAAACGCCCCAGTTCTTTAAAACGGTAATCACGGTAATTGGTAAAACCGGCATTGATGGCTTCCTGGTTTCTTTTTTCAATAAGATTATCATACAATTTGTCTAGAGCTTCTTTATCAACCAATCTCCTGTCATTTATTTTTCTGTATACTTGTTCCCTTAGCGACCGGTTTGGGTGTTCTAAAAATTTTGCAGCCTGTTGTAATGTGTATTCAACGTCGTTAACGGTTACCGTCATTTTACCCGAAATAACGCCATACTGCTGCTGCATTACCGAAAGCTCTGCCTGTATGGGAATATTTTCTTCGCGAAACAATTCAATACTTTTACGCATGCTGCGCAGGTAGGTAAAATATTTTTCGGCATCCAGTTCTTTTGATAAAGGATGATTTACCAGTTTTTTATTCAAGGCATCTGCATAAGGCTGAATTTTAGGCTGAATCTCCATACAAAAAAAAGTGAAAGCTTCTTCCAGCGATTTGTTTTCTGTATCACAGGTCATTTTAATTTGACGCCAGCAGGCATCTTCATTTACCAGTGCTTCCAGTTCGCTCTGGTCCTTCAACCAGTGCTCAAGATTTTCTGTAGTATCAATATTCCTGTCAAGCAAATTTTTAAAATAGGGTTCCAGGCTTGGCCAATCCGTAACAGTAAAATCTTTTGAAACAAAATGGCGGGGTAGTTTTTTTATATCGGCTGTGTACATAATCGTGAATTGTGAATCTACTGTCATTTCGACGGCAGGAGAAATCTGTTTAAATTTAAAATGATTATTTTAATTACTTTTTCTGTGGCCCATTTCTTTAGGCGGCCATTCCCCAATTAACTCTTTATTTAAAAATTCTCTTTGTGGATTGGTTGTATTAATAAGTTTATCTTTTTTCTCTCTCCTCCATTTTTTTATTTCCTTCTCCCTGGCAATAGCATCGTTTACATAATCATAGTCCTCATAATAAATCAGGTAAATAACATTATAAAGTGATGTAAAAGCGTTTGAAAGTGGATTTTCTTTTTCTAAATAATGTTCAACAAGGCGCTGTTCTGAATTATTGGTTACTCCAATATATAAAACTGTTTTGGAGTAATTGGTTAAAATATAAACTGAGTATTGAGTTTGGGAAACTTTCATACTTTAGTAAATATTAGATTTCTCCTATTGTCGAAATGACAGAACAACCTATGCCATCTTTCTTGGTGTATTTATCTTACGGGCCGGCGCATTATTTACCGCTGCAGCTTTATTGCTTGCAGCTGGTTTAGCTTTAGCTGTTTCAGGTGTGGCTATGTCGCCCTCCTGCAATTCAGATAATTTAATCTCTACATTGTTGGCTGTTAAAATACTAAACCACTTTACCATTTTTTTCATGTCACTGGCATAAACCCGGCTAAAATCCATATTGGGATAAACGGTTTCAAAATATTTTTTAACGGCTGCGGCATCACTATCAGCGGGCATCTTTTCTGTACTTGCTGCCATGGCTGTAAACACATCAACTAAATTTACATTATCGGTTGTAGTAAAAACTTCAATACTTTCTAAATGAGAAAAATTATGAATCCTTGTACTTACAAATTTTGAACTTTTATCTTCGAGTGATTTCACTACACCGCCATCAGCTTTTGAAGATAATAATTCAAACAAGCCCGGTAGGCCGGTTACTGATACCAATTTGCTGTATTCCATATACGGTTGTTTATTTTTTAGGGCTGCAAGTTAATTCTAAAATAGCAATTTATCTATTTGTTGAACAGGCTTACTAATTAATAATAGTGTATTACCGTTCATACAATATATATACCGCTTTTACCACAAAAGACTGCTTTTCCCTAAAATAGCTGCTTTAAGCGCCAGTTTTCTTTCATGGCGTCGTCTAATAAGTACACAAAAGAAAAATTATGAGATTAAGATTGGTCATGTTAGTATTAATTTTTAGCCTAGGTGCTGTCATTGCAAAAAGTCAGGATATAGCACTAAAAGGTAAAGTTGCCGACAAATCCGATAAATCGGCCATTGTAGGCGCAACAGTAAAATTAATTTCGTTAAGGGATTCTTCGAAGATAAAACTGGTTGTAACAGATAAATCCGGGAATTTTGTTTTTAATAATCTTAATGCAAGTGGTTACAGGCTTTTTATAAGCTTTACCGGTTACGAAAAAGTTGAACAACGCGTTAATCTGCAGGCCAGTAATATTACACCGCTTAGCTTTAGCTTGGCAAAAATGGCTACTGATCTTAGCGATGTTACCGTTATTGCCAAAGCAGCACCTGCCAGACAAAAAGGCGATACTACAGAATACAGTGCCAACCAGTTTAAAGTAAACCCCGATGCAACAGCCGAAGATATTATAAAAAAATTGCCGGGTGTAACGGTGGCCAAAGATGGTACTGTAACAGCCATGGGCGAACAGGTTAGAAAAGTAACCGTTGACGGTAAAGAATTTTTTGGAGATGATGCCACTGCAGCACTTAAAAACTTACCGGCATCAGTGATAGACAAAATCCAGGTTTTTGATAAACTGAGCGACCAGGCCCAGCTTACGGGCTTTGATGACGGCAACTCTCAAAAAACAGTGAATATTATTACCAAATCGGGTATCAAAAACGGTCAGTTCGGAAGAATTTATGCGGGAGCTGGAACAGACAGCCGTTACTCGGCCGGTGGTAATGTGAGTTTCTTTAAGGGAGACAGGCGTATTTCATTAGTGGGCAATTTCAACAATATCAATATGCAGAATTTCGCATCGCAGGACCTGTTGGGCCTAACCAGCAGCAGTGGTGGTGGTGGACGTGGTGGTGGCAGAGGTGGTATGGGTGGAGGAGCCGATAATTTTAATGTGGGTCAGGCCAGCGGGATTAGCAAAACCAATGCTTTTGGTATTAACTTCAGTAATGTGTATGCGAAAAAATTAACGCTTACCGGCAGTTATTTTTATAACAATAGTCATAATAATAACGAGAGCGTGGTTAACCAGGAAACATTTGCTGCTGTAAAAAATCGGTTCAGTTTGCAAAAAAGCACTTCGGTTACAGATAATACCAATCACCGCATTAGCCTGCGGTTAGAGTATAAGATAGATTCGGCTAATTCTATTTTTATAATTCCCAACATTAGTTTTCAGAAAAACAGTTCTTCTTCCTTTTCTTCGGTAAACACTTATAAAGGCATTGCGGATTCTATCAGCAATTCAATAACTCCCAGATCAACGTCGGACAGGAATGGATTTAATATCCGTAACAATATATTATACCGCCACGCATTTGCAAAAAAAGGCCGCACCTTATCTTTTGGATTTAATACCACATTTACAAAAAATGATGGCGAATCCATTAGTGATACCAGATATCGTTTTTATGATGGCAATGGGATTTTCCTTTACGATTCACTGCAAAACAGGTTTATTGATAACAGTACCAACGGTAATACCTTTGGTGGTAATGTAGCTTACACAGAACCAGTTGGTAAAAAAGGCCAATTACAATTTGATTATACCATATCCGTACAAAAAAATAAAGCCGACCAGCAAAATTTTTCTTTCGACGGACAGAAATACACCATGTTTGATACCCTGTTGTCGAACCGCTTTGATAATACCATTACCACCAACAATGCAGGTATCAATTATCGTCTGGGGCAAAGCAGGGACGAACAGCTGTCCTTTGGCGTAAACTTTCAACATGCCAAACTACAAAGTCAGCGGGTTTTTCCAACGGTAACATCTGTTGGTCAGTCATTTGCCACTATTTTACCCAACTTAATGTGGCGTAAAAAACTGTCAGCCAATGTGAATGTGCGTGTGTTTTACAGGGCATCAACCAACTTCCCTTCAGTATCCCAGTTACAGGATGTTGTAAACAACAGTAACCCTTTGTATGTTACCAGTGGCAACCCTGATCTGAAACAATCATACACCCATTTTTTATCGGGCCGTTATGCTTATACCAATTCAAAAACAAGTAAAAGCTTTTTTGCCAATTTGTTTTTGCAAACAGCCAGTGATTATATTACTAATGCATCCTACTTTTTAGATACGGTTGTAAATAATATACCTATAACCGGAAACTCTCAATTTACCAAACCGGTAAACCTAAACGGATTTAAGAGCTTGCGTACATTTTTTACTTACAGCATGCCATTGAAATTTATTAAAACCACCCTGAATGTAAGTACGGGATTCAGTTATTCAAAATTACCGGGTATGGTAGATTATCAAAAGACCTTTACAAACAGTTATGCGTATAACGGCGGCGTGGTTTTGGCAAGTAATATCAGTGAGTATGTAGATTTTAATGTATCGTATAATGCAAATTTCACCAACTCTGCAACCAATACAGCAACAAGTACAACCAGTAAATCTTTAAATCAGGTTATTGGTGCACAGATAAACCTGTTGAATAAAAAAGGCTGGTTTATTCAAAATGATGTTTCCGGAAATACTTATAGTGGTTTGTCAGGTGGCCTTAATCAACGCTTTTGGTTATGGAATGCAGCCATCGGTAAAAAGTTTTTAAAGAATAAAGCTGGTGAACTGAAGTTATCTGTATTTGACCTGTTGAAACAAAATCAAAGCATAGTTAGAACGGTAAGCGA
The DNA here is from genome assembly GCA_947483345.1 of Chitinophagaceae bacterium. Taxonomy (GTDB): domain Bacteria; phylum Bacteroidota; class Bacteroidia; order Chitinophagales; family Chitinophagaceae; genus Ferruginibacter. The sequence continues at coordinate 5,053 of CANKNL010000219.1, forward strand.
AAATTCAATTACCGATTCACAGACACAGGTATTGCAGCAGTATTTTATGCTCAGCTTTACCTACAGCCTTAAAAATTTCGGTATAGCAAAAACAAATAACGGTGATAATCAATACAGGGGAGACAGGATGAATGG
>CANKNL010000220.1 GCA_947483345.1 Chitinophagaceae bacterium
AGTCGGGATGGCAAGATTCGAACTTGCGACCTCCTGGTCCCAAACCAGGCGCGATAACCGGGCTACGCTACATCCCGAACTTAAAAATATTTGACAGGCTTAATGGGATACCATGTCAATGTAAAAACTTATAAGAACTATTGCGGAGAGGGTGGGATTCGAACCCACGGTACAGTTTAACCCGTACGACGATTTAGCAAACCGTTCCTTTCGGCCACTCAGGCACCTCTCCTAACCTGCCCTTATTTGTTAAGGGGTGGCAAAAATACAATTCAAAGTTCTATTACCCAAAACTAAATGGTAAAAGAAGCCTTTTTTTTCTGAATTTAATTTTTTTTGGGTGCTGTGCATTCCTTAAAACCCAATACCAGTAAAGAAAAAATCCAGACGCGCTAACGAATCTGGATTTTATATAAGTGCTTGGTTTTATTATTACATGGCGGCTAAATGTACTTTTTGCTGTAGCTCCAGTACACTTTCTTTAAATAAACTATCCGTATCCATTAAATCTTTTACTGTTTGACAACTGTGTATAACAGTAGTATGATCCCTACCCCCAAAATGTTCGCCAATTGTTTTTAATGAGTTTTTAGTAAATGCTTTTGCCAAAAACATCGTAATCTGTCGGGCCTGCACAATTTCGCGCTTGCGTGTTTTTTGTAATAACTTATCATAAGGCACATCAAAATATTCACATACCATTTTTTGAATGGCATCAATAGTAATCTCCTTACTCGATGATTTCACAAAATTCCTAAGTACTTTCTTTGCCAATTCCAGGTCTATTTCTCTCTTGTTAAGCGAAGATTGTGCCAACAATGAAATTAAAGCCCCTTCCAACTCACGAACATTACTGTTAATATTATAAGCAATGTATTTAACCACTTCGGTAGGCATCTCCAACCCTTCATTTTTCATCTTTTTTCCCAAAATTTCAATCTTGGTATCATAATCCGGTACTTGTATATCGGCACTTAAACCCCAACGAAACCTGCTGAGTAATCTTTCCTGAACCCCTTCCAGATCTTTTGGCGGTTTATCACTGGTTAAAATCAGTTGCTTGCCACTTTGATGTAAATGATTAAAAATAGAGAAGAACGCATCCTGCGATTTTTCGGCCCTGTTAAAAAATTGTACATCATCAATAATTAATACATCTATCAACTGATAAAAATGTATAAAATCGTTGATGGCGCCATTACGGCCATGATCAATAAATTGATTAATAAATTTTTCGGAACTTACATAAAGTACAACCTTATTACTGTGTAACCTTTTAACCTCATTACCAATAGCCTGGGCCAAATGCGTTTTACCCAAACCCACGCCGCCATAAATAACCAATGGGTTAAAAGACGTAGTACCCGGCTTTTCAGCAACCGTTTTTCCTGCACGCCGTGCTACCCGGTTACAATCCCCTTCAATAAATGCTTCAAAAGTATATGCCTGATTTAATTGCGGGTCAATCTGCATTTTTTTAAGCCCCGGAATTACAAAGGGGTTTTTAACAGGATTATTTATGACCAGTGGAAAATCCATTTCGTTATTTGAATATGATTTGTAACCCTGCCCAGGTACATCAACCGTTTGTGGCTTGTTTTTACTGTTTCCGCTATCAACCATTATCCTGTATTCCAACATGGCCTCTTTTCCTAATTCTCTTTTTAATGTTTTTGCCAGCAGTGACACATAATGCTCTTCAAGATACTCATAAAAAAACTGACTGGGAACCTGTATCGTTAATATTTTTTCTTTTAATGCAACAGGCTTAATGGGCTCAAACCATGTTTTGAAATGTTGCCACTCAACAATGTCCTTGATTATCTCTAAACAATTAGTCCATACTTTTTCAAAAGCTTTCTCCATTAGTTCCTTAGCCATTTATATATCGAGTTAAAGAATAGTATCCCTTTCGCTTGTCACATTTAAAAATTTAAACTTAAATTAAAAAATATTGGCGGACAGCGAATATCGAATAAAATGTTGAAAAAAAAATTTTTTATTCATTTGTTTTTTCCCTTTCAAATACAGGTTGAGATTTAGACCGTATTTTCTTTTCAGGCCAACCAAAAAAAAACAAGCCTTTATTGAAATCATTCCTCAACCATGGACTCTATTTATAGATACGACTGCCTTGTTTATCAGCTAAATGATAAGCCCTTTTTATGATATTTATCAGGCTCTAAAAAAGAGTCAGGCTAACCAAAATTAATTTGCTGAGCAAACCCTTAATCATTATTATATTAAATATTTTTCAAACATATCAGGGGCGTAAAAAACTTAAATATAAACAGTATTACATTTTTTAAAAATACAGTTCGTTTTTACTTTTTCAGATTATTAAGACAACAAGTAAGTTAGTGATTTTTATCAGCAACCAGGTAAAACATAAAAACTATTTATCAAAAAAAATAGATTTACTTTTGACTACAAAATATATTTTTATGAGTTATGAATTAACAGGTAAGCTGGTTGCCAAATATGATACCGTACAACGCACAGAAACTTTTAAAACCCGTGAATTTGCAGTTGAAAAAACAGAAGAGTTTAACGGCCGTACCATTACCAATTATGCCAAATTTCAATGTGTTCAGGATAAGACAACTATTATTGACCGGGTAAATATTGGCGACGACATAAAAGTGTACTTTAATATTAAAGGCAGCAAATGGGAAAAGGATGGAAAAGTGAATTACATAACCAATTTAGATGCCTGGCGAATTGAACAGATCCTACAATCAGGTACATCTAAATCAGATAATGATTACCTGGAACCACTGGATACTTTTTCGGCAACCCCACCCGATGCTGTTGATGATTTGCCTTTTTAATACATGCACTTAGTTCCTAAAAAAGGAAAAGGATTATATGTGTTTTATGACACCTGCTTTTTGGATAAAACCCAAACGCCATGCAACAAAAAATAAACCTTAAACTTCTCCCTTCAGAAGCAGCTGATGAATTAACCATCATTAAAAAAATTGCCAACAGCACAGGCAAAAAAATAACATCCATATCAGGCTACACTATTCTAAAACAATCTTTTGATGCCAGATCCAAAGTCATTTGGGTTAATTTAACCGTGCAGGCTTATATTGATGAGCCCTATACTAAACGGACTATCCAGTCTTTTGATTTTAAAGATGTAGTGCATTCAGAAAAACGGGTTGTTATTATAGGTGCAGGCCCGGCAGGTTTATTTGCAGCCTTTCGATTGCTTGAAGCGGGTATTAAACCGATCATTTTAGAACGGGGTAAAGATGTCAGATCAAGAAGACGGGACCTGGCCCTGCTAAATAAAGAAGGTATTATTAACCCGGAAAGTAATTATTGTTTTGGCGAAGGTGGTGCCGGCACCTACAGTGATGGTAAATTATACACCCGAAGTAATAAAAGAGGCCAAATTGACCGCATCCTAAATCTCTTTGTAAAATTCGGCGCAGATGAGCAGATCCTTTACCAGGCTCATCCTCATATCGGCACAAATAAATTACCCCAAATTATAACCGCCATGCGACAGCAAATTCTGGCTTGCGGTGGCGAATTTTTATTTGGCAAAAAAGTCATTGACCTTCATGTAAACAATCAAAAATTAAGGTCGGTTAAAACAGAAGATGGACATATTTTTGATGCCGATGCTTTTATTTTAGCAACAGGACATAGTGCCAGAGATATTTTTGAGCTACTGCAGCAAAAACAAATTTTAATAGAAGCCAAAGAATTTGCACTGGGTGTAAGAATTGAACATCCGCAGGCTTTAATCGATAACATTCAATACCATTGTACAGTTAGAGATAAAAATTTACCGCCGGCTTCCTATGCCTTAGTAAAACAAATAAATGACAGAGGCGTCTTTTCTTTTTGCATGTGCCCTGGAGGCATTATCGCTCCGGCTTCTACTGCCCAGGGCGAATTGGTGGTCAACGGCTGGAGCCCCTCAAAACGGAATAACCCCTATGCTAATAGTGGCATGGTGGTTCAGGTTCAACTGAAAGATGCATTCAGAGAATTAAAAGCGGCAGGTAAAAAAGATATTGACATTACCAATCCGCTGCTGTTGCTGCATTTTCAGCAATTGGTGGAACAAAACTGTTATCAAGCCGGAGGCGGCAAAATGGTTGCCCCTGCACAGCGTATGACTGATTTCTGCACTGGAAAACTATCATCAACACTACCTGCTAATTCTTATTTGCCGGGCTTACAAGCTTCCCAATTACAACATGTTTTACCTGATTTTGTTTATCAATCTCTTGCCAAAGGATTTATGGCATTTGGACATAAAATGACAGGTTATTTTACCCACGACGCAGTGGTTGTGGCCACAGAAAGCCGCACGTCATCTCCCGTGCGCATTCCACGGCAATCCGACAATTTAACCCACCCCCAACTCACTAATTTTTATCCCTGTGGCGAAGGGGCAGGCTATGCCGGAGGTATTGTAAGTGCTGCCATGGATGGCGAAAGAGTGGCCAGTCAATTGGCAAACACTTTATCCTGATCAATTTACCGTTTGTAATATCACTTTTACAAATTCTGCAGACATGCTTATTTTTGACATTGTATAAATAATATAACCTTACTATGAACATTTTAGAAATTCAAAACCTTAAAAAATATTTTGCCACGCAAAAAGCTGTTGATGATATCAGCATGACCATAAAACAGGGTAGTATTTTTGGTTTGCTTGGGCCCAATGGGGCAGGAAAAACCACACTCATCAGAATGATAACCGGCATTTTTTATCCTGATTTTGGCAACATTTTACTGAAGGGCAAAAAATTCAATTCGGAAAATGATGCTAAATACATTGGCTATATGCCCGAAGAAAGAGGCTTATATAAAAAAATGAAAATCGGAGAACAGGCCTTGTACCTGGCGCAACTAAAGGGCATGAGTAAAAGTCATGCACAGCAAAAAATTAAAGAGTGGTTCAAAAGGCTGGACATGGAAAACTGGTGGAATAAAAAAGTGGAGGACCTGAGTAAAGGCATGGGACAAAAATTACAATTTGTTATAACGGTTCTGCATGAACCCGACCTGATTATTCTGGATGAACCTTTCAGCGGATTAGACCCCGTGAATGCCAATTTAATAAAAGATGAAATTTACAGACTTGCTCAAAATGGCACTAGCATTATCTTTAGTACACACCGTATGGAGCAGGTTGAAG
>CANKNL010000221.1 GCA_947483345.1 Chitinophagaceae bacterium
AATAATTGCTAAAAAAACCTACTATTGGTTGTTTGGCAATTCAAAGCTTGTACTGTCATATTATTAATTATTAACCCTGAAGTATAAAACACTTCAGGGTTTTTTATTGTTACACTAAAGGAATAGTAATATTGTATTCAACCGGAAAAAATAAAAATGAAAAATAGTCATACTTACACCAATGCATTGATCCACGAAAGCAGCCCTTACCTGCTGCAGCATGCACATAACCCGGTAAACTGGTATCCTTGGGGCGAGCAGGCCCTGCAAAAAGCCAGGGACGAGAATAAAATGCTCATCATCAGCATTGGCTATGCAGCCTGCCACTGGTGCCATGTGATGGAGCACGAAAGTTTTGAAGACTGCGATGTGGCGGAGTTGATGAACGAACATTTTATTTGCATAAAGGTTGACCGGGAAGAAAGGCCTGATGTGGACCAGGTGTATATGACCGCTGCACAACTGATAACCGGCAGCGGCGGATGGCCGCTCAATGCCCTGGCCTTGTCGGATGGCAGGCCTTTTCAGGCCGGAACCTATTACAGCAAGAATAACTGGATACAGATGCTGGCTTATTTTGGGGAGCTGATAAAAACTGATCCGGCTGCCATAGAAAAAAGAGCAGAGCTCATTACCAATGGCATTCATGTGGCTGAAAACGTGATTTTTAAAGACACCCGAAAAACATTTTCATTGGATGAACTGGATCAACAGTTCGCCGCCATGAAACTGAATATCGATTTTATAAAAGGCGGTGCCAACCGGGCACCCAAATTTCCCATGCCATCCAACTGGGCGTATCTATTGCATTATTATCACCTGAGTAAAAACGAAGAAGCTTTACAAGCGGTTACCGTTACATTAAATAATATGGCATTCGGTGGTATTAACGATCACCTGGCCGGCGGATTTGCCCGCTACTCCACCGATGCCAACTGGCATGTGCCGCATTTTGAAAAGATGCTCTACGATAATGCCCAACTGGTAAGTTTGTATGCACAGGCTTATCAATGCACAAAAGATCCGTTGTATAAAAAAGTAGTTTATGAAACCTTGAAATTTATTGAAGATGAACTGACTTCTCCCGAAGGCGCATTTTATGCTTCGCTTGATGCCGATAGCGAAGGGGAAGAAGGTAAATATTATGTTTGGACAAAAGATGAATTGGATAAGGCTTTAGGATCTGATGCTGAAATATTTTCGGCCTATTACAATATCTCCGATGCCGGTAATTGGGAAGATGGTAACAATATTTTATTAAGGAATGATCCGGATGCCGTGATTGCAAAAAAGTACAATATCTCAGTATCAGATTTAAATGATGTAATTGATGTTTCAAAAATAAAATTGTTACAGATAAGAGGAGAGCGGGTAAAACCGGGCCTGGATGATAAAATTCTCAGCAGTTGGAATGCATTGATGATAACCGGTTATACAAAGGCTTACCGGGTTTTTGGTGAAGAAGCTTTCCTGAACGCAGCGGTTACCAATGCAAATTTTCTTTTGCAAAAAGCCATTGCTGCCGATGGCGAAATGACACGTAATTATAAAAATGGCAAGTCATCCATTCATGCGCTGCTGGATGATTATGCTTTTACCATTGCTGCTTTTATAGAACTGTACCAGGCAACCTTTGATGAACAATGGCTGATGGAAGCAGATAGAATTACCCGCTATGCAATGGAACATTTTTTTGATTCTGCATCCCATATGTTTTTTTACACCCACAATCAATATGCAGATCTTATTTCCCGTAAAATGGAATTGTCGGATAATGTAATTCCATCTTCCAACAGCGAAATGGCAAAAAATCTTTTTTTACTGGGACACTTTTTTAACAATGAGGATCATATCAGCAAAGCCAAACAAATGTTGATTAATGTTGAGGCAGATGTACAGCGCAATATTTATTTTTATTCGAACTGGGGCATGCTGCAGGCCTGGTTTAGCAGTCCGCTTTACGAGGTTGTTATTACCGGTGATAATTTTAAAAACAAGCGGCAGGAATTTGATCAGCATTATTTGCCCAATGTGATTTTGCTGGGTGGCAAAGAAGAAGGAAGCCTTTCACTTTTAAAAAATAAATTGATAAAAGGGGAAACTACAATTTATGTATGCCGCGATAAAACCTGTACACTGCCGGCAAGGGAAGTGAATAAGGCATTGGAGCAGATTGGAAAGTGATTTTGAACTGAGGATGAAACTGCAGCCGCTACAGACCAATGAACAGTGTTTGTTTTTTTCAGAAACCCAGGCGTTTATTTTTTTAGGTGTTGCTTTCAAACCCGAAGGGTTGCAATTATTATAGTAATGTGGTAAATTATTGTATAAAACCCCGAAGGGGTGATATATCTAATACGAAAATCGATCTGCTATGCCCGGTACATTCTCTCAAATTTATATACAGATTGTTTTTGCCGTAAAAGGCAGAGAAAACCTGATTACAAATAGCTGGAAAACTGAATTGCATAAATATATTGCCGGAACAATTAAAGGCAAAGGGCATAAACCAATTATTGTAAATGGTATGCCTGATCATATTCATGCCTTTGTAGGTTTAAAGCCTACTATGGCAATATCAGACTTGGTAAGGGACATTAAGAACAACGCAACCAATTTTGTAAATGACCATCGTTTTGTAAAAGGCAAATTTGCATGGCAGGAAAGTTATGGCGCATTCTCGTATTCGCATTCTCATATTGGAAGGGTTTACGAATATATCCTTAACCAGGAAAAACATCATCAAAAGAAAACCTTTAAAGAGGAATATATTGAGTTTCTGAAAAAATTTGAAATTGAGTACAACGAAAAATATTTGTTTGAATGGTTTGATTAGGCAGGCAGATTATACTATACCACTCCTTCGGAGTTTTAGTCAGGGTTAATTTTTTTCTATAATCATGTTACCCCTTCGGGGTTAGGGTAATTGTATATTTTTTTATAATCACATTACCCATTAGGGTTGTGCAGAAATAAAAAGGGGCGGAGGTGAAAATAGTAAGATGAAGCTGCTGATTGTTGATATGCCTGCATTGCTTTGCCAACGCTACATACCAGAGAACGACGACAAAAGGCTTCGGACAATCATAACAGGACATTTTTTTGGCATAGTGAATTACGATTACCGTTCGTGCTAATAAAAAAGTCCTCAATGATGTGTACTATAAGAGTGCCCCGAATGCTTTCGGGGTAAACTGTGCCAATGAAGTTTCACAATGAACTAATGCGGGGCCACAGGCACAGCCTCCTACGGGAAAATTTTACACTTTTATATAGATCTTCTTCTTATCCAGCACCCAGGCTAAAAACCACATCATGCCAATAAAACAAAGGGCATAAAGTAAAGAGCCAATGCGTGGGTCGCCCGCAAAAAATGGTTTGCAAATAGTGTCGTAAAACCAGCTTAAGGGGTTCAGGTATTTTGGTTTGCCTTCGGCATTAATACCATTGTGTATGCGGATGAGCCAAAGGGTTTTTGGTATCAATGCGCTCATCGCAAAAATGAACAAAGCATTTTTTCCAAACACATCAAAGAAACGGCTCCAGATGCCTTTGGTATTTTTAAAATCCAGTAAATAGATCATCATGGATAAAATAAGCAAAGCTAGACCGGTTGTGTAAATGGTATAACTGCTGGTCCATATTTTTTTGTTGAGTGGAAAAACCATATCCCAGCAAAAGCCTGCAAACACCAGCACACAGCCTGCTACAAATAGACCGTTCAACATGTCGGCGGTTTTACCTTTTTGTATAATATAATTGCCAACCAGGTAACCCAATATGACCTGTACAATAGAACCAAAGCTGTTAAGCAATCCCTCGGGGTCAAAAGCAACACCTTCGCCATGGTACATATGTTTTTCGCCAATTAATGCTTTGTCTATGTTGGTGCCAAACCAGCCATGCAAACTAAAAGGATCAGCAGGATTTGCTGCTACACATAAAAACCAATAAGCCAGTAAAATAAACATGCCTACTACAAATGACCCCCGTACTTTAAAATAATGTACAATGATGGCAGCAAAAAAATAACTGATGGCAATACGTTGTAATATACCAAAAATGCGGAGCGTTTCAAAGGGCTTGGCAACAAAATTGCCGGCATTATTATATTTAATAAAAGGGAACCAGTTTAGAAAAAGGCCTATAAAAAAAATAAGCAGGGAGCGTTTTATTATTTTTTTCCAGAAAGCCCCTTCGCCGGCAGCATCTAATTTAGGCATTACAAAGGCCATGGCATTGCCAACGGCAAATAAAAAGAATGGGAAAACCAGATCGGTTGGGGTAACGCCATGCCAGCTGGCATGCTCGAGTGGTGGAAACATATGCCCCCAGCTGCCGGGGTTATTTACCAGTATCATGAGTGCCACTGTGGCACCACGAAAAACGTCGAGGGAGTAAAAGCGTTGGTTCATGTAAAGTTTTTTAGATGATAGCGGTTTTGTTTTGGGTTTTTCCTGATGTCTTTTAGATTTACGATTATTAGTTTATTTTTTTCAACCCGGTAATAGATTTTATTTTGGTGGCCTTTTCCAACAAGTACACTTCTGGTTTTTTCTACAGCTGTAGTTGCGCCAATTTTTGGTTGCGAAGCCAGTAAAGTTATTTTGCTATTTATCAGATTTACAAAATCTTCTGCAACTGACATATCCCAATCCTGCTTAAGAAACCCGGTAACTTTTTTCATAGCAGCGATAAACCTTTTCTTGGTTACAATTTGGAGAGCCATTCTGTCATTTCCTTTTTATACTCTTCAAAACTAACGGTATCTTTCAGTGGGTCTTCGGCAGCCTGTTCTTCCAGTTCCTGCCTGTCTTCGGGAGATAGGTCAGACAGGTCGTCAAATTCTTTTTTTGATTCGGTTTGGTAGGCTATAATATCTTCCTTAATCATATGCAACAGTTCTTCATCTTCTGTATTGTCAATAAGCGTATGGAGTTCCTTTTTAAGTTTTTCGTTGTTCATAAAAAACTGCTTTCTCAAATCTACAAAAATTATCAGATTCTTTCGCTTAATTCCAACCAGCGCATTTCTTTTTCGTCGAGAGATTGTACAATGTTGCTGATTCGTTCAGCTGCTTTTTGTAATGCATCATAATCCATACCGCCGGCATTCATTTTTTCTTCCAATGTTGTTTTTTCTTTTTGCAA
>CANKNL010000222.1 GCA_947483345.1 Chitinophagaceae bacterium
ACTGAATTGGCAACAGGTAATAGCCAGTATTACAGTAGGCTTTATTTCGGTAATCTGGTTTGAAGCAGTGAAATATTTTAAGCGATTGAAAATTAAGTGAGGGCTATTTGTTCAACGATCTCATCCATTTGAATGCCGCCATGGCTTTCCTCATAAACACAAATGCTGTTCTTAATTAAAAGAATCTGTGGAGAGGCATGTTCTATGTTAAAATCTGCCGCAATAAAATTAGAAAGAGGGCGGTATTTTAATAGGTCAAGAAAATAAAAATCGCCTGATTCAGGTTGTGAACTACTTTCCAAACGGTATTTAGCCATACTGCTGATAGAGCAGCGGGTACTGTGTTTGAAAATAACCTGGGGCCTGGTCTTTGATATTTCTTTAATGTCTGTTAGCTGATCTGCACAGGTTAAATCAATCCAGTTCATATCTGTTCTGTGCAGGTTTTAATGTATTATATTTTCACTCATTGGACAGCCAGCTTTGCGACTGGGGCTGCAACTGCTGAATATAGCTGTAACGGTAAATAATACAACTAAAACAAAAAATATTTTTTTCATCATTTTCTATTTGGAGTTAAAAACTTATTATTGCAAAACTAAGTTTAAATAATAGGGTTTACAAGAACTAAACGAATAAATTCAATTTATATTACTTTTTGCAACCATTTAATTTGGTAAAATACAATAAATTAAGCCTATTATACATTCAGTAAACCTCAACATCACAAAAAAATATAATGTTAAAATTAAACCGACCAATTGCCTTTATTGATTTGGAAACAACCGGAATCAGCCTGTCGAACGACCGGATTGTTGAAATTGCCATTATTAAAATTTTGCCTGATGGCAGCCGGCAGGTAAAAAGAAAACTCATTAATCCAGAAATGCCTATCCCAAAAGAATCGAGTGATATACATGGTATAACCGATGATATGGTAAAAGAGGCCCCCACTTTTAAGCAGGCCGGAAACGAAATTAAAATGTTTATTGACAACTGTGATATGGGCGGTTACAACAGCAACCGTTTTGATATCCCGATTTTGATGGAAGAATTTTTACGTGCCGATATGGATGTTGATCTAAGTACAAGGAAAATGGTGGATGTGCAGCATATATTTTATACGATGGAGCCCCGTACATTAACCGCCGCCTATAAGTTCTTTTGCCAGAAAGAAATGGTAAATGCCCATAGTGCAGAAGCAGATGTGGATGCCACCATTGATGTATTTATGGCACAGTTAGAACGGTATAAAAACCTGGGCGACTCTGTTGAATCCATTCTGCTTGCCATTGGCGAAGATAAAATAGTGGACTATGCCCGCCGCTTTAGTTTTAATGAAAAAGGACTTGAAGTCTTTAATTTTGGTAAACACAAAGGCCGGCCCGTAATTGATGTATTAAAGGCAGAACCACAATATTACGACTGGATGATGCGAGGGGATTTTCCATTGCATACCAAGCAAAAACTCACTGAAATACTAAACAGAACCCTGTTAAAAAGGTAATAAAACTGCCGTTGTAGAAAATATGTTAATAAGACAGTTATAATTATCCTTTAAATTTGAAAATATAAACTGATCAACTGTATTGGAAAAATTAGTTATCATACCAACATTTAATGAAAAAGAAAACATCGAAAAAATAATCGATGCTGTTTTTCAGTTGCAGTTGAATTATCATATCCTTATTATTGACGACAACTCACCTGATGGCACAGCCGAAATTATTAAAACGGTTATGCTCAATTATCCGGGGCAGTTATTTTTAGAACAACGTACCGGAAAATTAGGTTTAGGCACGGCCTATATTTATGGTTTTAAATGGGCCATAGACAAGGGGTACCAGTATATTTTTGAAATGGATGCCGATTTTTCTCACAATCCTGTTGATCTGGAAGGACTTTATCTGGCCTGTAAAAATGGAGCAGATGTGGCTGTAGGATCACGGTACATTAAAGGGGGTGCCATTGCAAACTGGCCGGCAAACCGGATTCTGCTTTCTAAGGGCGCGTCTGTATATACAAGGCTTATCACCTGGATGCCGGTTAAGGATCCCACGGCAGGTTTCGTTTGTTATAAAAAACAGGTACTGGAGGCGATTAACCTGGATGGCATTGGTTTTGTAGGATATGCTTTTCAGATTGAAATGAAATTTGCAGCCTGGAAACTGGGCTTTACAATTGTAGAAGTGCCCATTACTTTTATCGACCGCGAATTTGGCGCCAGTAAAATGAATAAGAGTATTATCAAAGAAGGCGTGTTGGGCGTACTTAAACTACGCTGGCAAAGTATATTTAAAAATTATCATAAAAAAGTGGCCAATAGCGATTATTTCAGTGCTGTAAATTTTAGCCAGCCAGATGTTGCTTTAGAAAGTAAATGATCTTGTTCCTGAAAACCATTGCCTGCTCAAAAATAATTTCACAAGCTTTTATGTAATGCTTTTTAAAAAGGCATCTGTATAACAAACTCATTGTTATGCAAAAAATAATTTTCACTATGGCCACATGTGCTTTTGCCATGCTGGCTTTCATTTCTCCCTTGTCGTTTGTTGTAACCGGCAAAATAACTGACATAGATGGGAATCCGGTATCATTTGCCACGGTAAAAATTAAAGGCTCAAAAACGGGGCTCTCAGCAGATGCCAATGGCTTTTTTACCATAAAAGTGAATAGCGAAAACGACGTCCTGTCTATTTCTGCTGCATCTTTTAAAGACACAGAAGTGCGGGTTGGCACACTAAGATACTTTAGCATCATTTTGGAAAAAGGAGGTACGGAATTAAAAGAAGTAATCGTTACGGCAGCTTATGGTGTAAAACGTACTGCACGAAGTACGTCATCCAATGTGCAAAATAATAGTGGCTATCAGTATAATCCACTTTATCAGTCAAATGTAAATAATGCATTGGCAGGCAAAGTATCCGGTGTACAGGTAAGGTCACAAATGCCTAATCAAGTTGCTGCAGATAAAAAAATAAGGTTAAGGGGTGAGAATAGTTTGGGTAATACAAATGCCGACTTTGAAAGAGAAGGCTATGATTATATTCTTGAAAATGCCTTTTTAAAAGTAAAGGATAATCCACTCTCTACTTTTTCAATTGATGTTGATGCGGCATCTTACAGTAATATACGCCGGTTTTTAACATCCGGTCAATTACCACCGGCAGGTGCAGTACGTATTGAGGAAATGATAAATTATTTCAAGTATGATTATCCACAACCAAAAAATAATGATCCCTTTTCTGTAAATACAGAGATCAGTTCCTGCCCATGGAACCCTGCCCATCGATTGGCACTGGTAGGGCTGCAGGGAAAAATTATCCCCACCGACAACCTGCCATCTAGCAATATTGTTTTTCTGATTGATGTGTCCGGATCGATGTCGGACATTAATAAGCTGCCTTTGTTAAAGCAATCTTTAAAATTATTGGTTGACCAGTTAAGAGAAAAAGACAAAGTTAGTTTGGTGGTATATGCCGGTAATGCCGGCCTGGTATTGCCTGCCACCAATGGGTTACAAAAAAATAAAATTAAAGAAGCGATTGACCTGCTGGAATCAGGCGGATCAACAGCCGGTGGAGCCGGTATTGAACTGGCTTATAAAACGGCAACCGATAATTTTATTAAAGGAGGCAATAACCGTGTAATACTTTGTACCGATGGCGATTTTAATGTTGGTTTGAGCAGTGATGATGCATTAGAAAATATCATAGAGAAAAAAAGAGCATCAGGCGTTTTTTTAACAGTGCTGGGATTTGGTATGGGTAACTACCAGGATGCCAAAATGCAAAAACTGGCAGACAAAGGCAATGGCAATCACGCCTATATTGATCAATTGAGTGAAGCAAAAAAAGTGTTAGTCAGTGAATTTGGCGGAACCCTTTTCACCATTGCTAAAGATGTAAAACTTCAGATAGAATTTAATCCTGCTATCGTACAGGGCTATCGCCTGATTGGTTATGAGAACCGGATGCTTGAAAAAGAAGATTTTAATAATGATAAAAAAGATGCCGGTGATTTGGGTAGTGGCCATACCGTTACGGCATTGTACGAAATTATACCTACTGGATCACCATCAACTTTTTTACAGCAAGTGGATACTTTAAAATACCAAACCGCAGAAAAATTTTCAGCTTCTGCATTTGGAAAAGAACTGATGACTTTAAAGATGCGGTACAAACAACCTGATGATACTACCAGTAAATTAATGACCGTGGCTGTTTTAGACTTACAAAAACAGATCCAGTTTACATCAGCCAATTTTAGATTTGCTGCAGCCGTTGCTGAGTTTGGTATGTTATTACGCAACTCAACTTTTAAACAACAGGCATCGTATACAGACGTGATTAGTATGGCCACAAATGCGGTGGGGGTTGATCAGGAAGGTTATCGAAAAGAGTTTCTTAAACTGGTACAAAATGCCAACAGCATGGCCAAAAAAGAAGATCGAAAAAAAAGAAATTTGGAATTTAATGACGATGACGACATTGAAACCGTATCTGCAAATAAGTAAATTATAAAAACAGTAATCATGCAAAAATGGCAAATCAGCATTCAGGAACCATGTCACGAAAACTGGCAACAAATGACCGCAACAGACCAGGGGCGTTTTTGTAATGCCTGTGTAAAGGAAGTGATTGATTTTAGTATGCTCACTGATGTGGAAATGCTTAATTATTTTAACACCCGCAGTTTTGAGAAGGTTTGTGGCAGAGCATTGCCCAGTCAGTTAAACAGAACACTCAGCAGTTCAAAAGAGCCAAAGAAAAAAACATTCTGGTATGGGCATTATATGCTGTTGTTTTTTATGTTTTTTGCAAAAGCAAAGCCTTCAAAAGCGCAGGAGAAAATAGAAGTAAATTCAAAGATTAAGCAAAATTCAATGGGGATGGATTTTATTTCAAAAGCCTTGACAAATGATGTCGTATCTGGCATAAAAAGGGCTGAAAACAAAATGGACACGATACAAAAAAACAGAATTGGACAAACGCAATTAAGTTTAGCGGAGTTGCCCGATGTTACAGAAGCTGTACAGCCTGTTTATATAATTGATGGCCTTATTTCTACTACTGCAGATCATATTAGTGCCGAAGATATAGAAGATAAGATTTTTCTTCAA
>CANKNL010000223.1 GCA_947483345.1 Chitinophagaceae bacterium
AATAAAGTAGAAAGCACTGGAGGATTTTTGGTGTAGTTAAGAGGTATCCAGCTGATATTACTTTTGTCAAGCAGTTGCTGTATATACTCTTTGTTTTGATGATAAACCTGCTTCTTTTCGCAACTGATCAAAAATATTTTGTAACCAGCCTTACTCAATCCCTGTAAATAAGGTATTACCTGGCTCTGGCCAAGTGGATCGGTCATGCCATCGTAAGAAATAAATAATACTTTTTTTTGCTTCTCCATTTTTTATTTTACTTTTTTGCTTCTCCAAAAAAGTAACAAAAAAAGAGCCCCGGAATCGAATACATCCCGATTTTGGGAAGAAGCCCTGATTGGACTTTTGTACTATGCACAGCATCCTGCGGGCTGTAAACTCAAATTCAGTTCCTTGATTTGCGAGTGCAGAAATCCCATGTCTTCATTAGCGCTTCATATGTGCTAATATCTCACAAGATACCTGAGATAATGTTTTAAGGCAAACACAAATTTATATTTAAAGGAATGCATAGCGATGTAATGCTTTTTTATGCCTTCATGCTCTTTCAAAGGAATTTCTGTAACCGGTATTGAATTGGCCAATGCATCAGCATCAATTGCAAAACGCTCATCGGGTTCACAATTGGTACCACTTCCATCATGCCCAATATTTGACACCAGCGATTTTTGGGGATATAAGCACAAGCCATCGTTTAAAAAAACGGTAGAATGCCAGATGGCATTCCAACTTCTCAGTTTGCCTTTAGCCACTGCTTTCAGGCCCCAGAAAAATTCAAAAGTACCATCCATGTTTAGTCTGTTGATATTCCCTTTTTTCTTTACTGCTTCATGCACGGCCAGTGCATCCATGTTAAAATGGTCCCAGGCCCGTTTCCAGGTAGCCCAGCCCCAGGTGGTGGTATGGTAAAAGAAAAAAGTAGACTCCTTCACTTCAACCGGGCTAAACTCCGGCCTGCGGTAGGCCGCAATATGCATCACTTTGGGATTATTCTCATAAAAATCAAGTGCGTCATTCATGTACGTTAAAAACCCCGGAGACAGCAAACCATCATCTTCCATCGCTATCACTCTGCCAAATTCATTTACCATTTTCGTTACGCCTTCCACATTTGATTTAATCAATCCCTTATTTTCGGTAGCCTCCACAATCGTAACTTCTTTGCACCATTTTTTTTCTCGCACTGTTTTTTTTACTTCGGCAATGGCTGCCAAGGTCTCTTCACTTGCACCGGGCTTGGGCCCGTCAATATAGATGAATAGTTTCGATTCATCGGCAAGCCGGTTATTACGCAATGATTCCAACACAAGCCGGGTATGTTCCGGCCGGTTGTATGCAAAAAAAACGATGGGCGCCAAAGATCGCATGATGAGTTTATTTGAATTTAAATAAATTACGTTTTAAACGGCCCAGCATATATTTAGCCTGATGCAAAGGCACTAAAAAACTGGCCGGTCTGGGGTTATCCTGTCTTTTAAATTCTGCATCCAGTCTTATCATTTTTAATTCTTTTAATGAAGGCAGTATGAGATCTGATTTCTTTCCGGCATCAGCGGAAACTTGTTTCAACAAATCTATCCATTGATTACTGCAGGTTTCTATAGAATAAGATTTTATTATTTTTTGCCTGGCGGCCTCAGACATTTTTTTCCACAAAACCGGATTCTCTTTTATTTTTTTTATCGCCGCCACAAACTCATCTTTTCGGTCATCAATTAAAATACCCTCACCATTATTTGTGATAAGGTCTGATATACCGCTACGCATATTGGTGCATACAGCTACCAGTCCACAACTCATCGCTTCCATTAATGTAATGGGCAGCCCTTCAAATGTCGACAGCAAAACAAAGACCTGGTTTTGCAATAAATGAGACTGCACTTCGGTCGATTTTAATTTACCGGCAAACTTAACCGGCAAACCTTTTCCGGATGCCTTTAAAATTTCCAGTACGGCTGGCAGAGCTGGCCCATCGCCGTAAATGGTATAACTGGTGCCCGGTATAGCTTCTGCAGCATAACAAAATGCCCGGGTAACTTCCGATATCCGCTTTTGATTTTCGTCTATTCGTCCGGCATAAACCACTTTAAGTTCGCCATCTGCTGAAAGGCTGGCCACTTCGTCAGTTACCGGAGCACCAATTGGAATATAGTTTATTGAGGGATGCTGCGGGGCTGTTTGTTGGCTGATCTCCCGGATTAAATTGGATACACACACCACAGCAGACACATCGCTTTCGTCGTTATTTGCTGCATATTTTTTTACCAGATCATAATGGTATTTATTATCGTTGTGCAAAACCATCACCGTGGGTATGCCGGCTTTTTTTATCCATTTACCTGCTTCTAAAGGAATGGCGAAATAATTGGTAATGAAAATATCTGGGGGAAATTGTTTTACATCATTCAGTATGGCCAGAATTTTTTCATCATTATATAATTCCCAGTAAATCAGTTTACATTCAAATCCTTCATTTACAAAATAATGATATGCAGGCAGGTCTTTATCATGTGCAGCAAGGAAAATTATCCGGGATTCAATATTTTTTTCTTTCAAATAAGGTAACAGGCGCTTGATCCAGGTGGTAGGACCATCAATATTATCAGGCGCATCAAAAGCACAAATGGTAACTTTCATGATTACTTATTATCAATTAAATTTTTCAGGTAGCAACTTGGTTAATTAAAATTATTATCCCGGAAAATATGCTGCTTCTCATAATAGGAAGCCATGGCTTAATTATTATTTATCCACTTATCGTACCACATTTGAAACATGAGAATATACCATACTTTTTCTGCTCTTTCAATTTTGCCATGGTAAAACGACGTTTTTATCTTCTGTAATATGTCGTTGTTGAAAATATTCTGTTTTTGTATGAACTGCTCATCAAAATACAGTTCCACAAAAGGTTTCAACTCATTTTGAAGCCAGGCAGAAATGGGAATACCAAAGCCCATTTTGGGTCTGTCCATCATGGCCGCCGGAATATATTTATGTACAATTTCTTTTAAGATGAATTTTTTACTGCCCTTGTTGTATTTGTATGTCAATGGCAACTGCGCCGCCCATTCAATAATGCGTTGATCTAAAAACGGTTCACGGCCTTCGAGGCTTACGCTCATACCCGCCCGGTCAACTTTTTGCAAAATATCATCCAGCAGGTAAGTCTGGTAATCTACCGCCATCATGTACGATAAAACAGAATAATGATCAGGCTTAAGATCCTTACTATCGAAATAAGAAGGCATTTGTTGAATACTGTCTTTAAACAGTTCAGTTAAATCTTTTGTATTCATCTGCTGCGTCATGCTCATTAAAACATTACGGGCCGAAGGTTCCTTCAACAGTGATTTTACTTTTTCATACCGGCTGTGAAAAAGATATTTTTTATTAAAGACCGGGATCTTATCCGCGGGAATCAAATCCATCATGGCTGCGGCACTTTTACGAATAAAGCCCGGCACTTTTTTTATTGAGCTGCCATAGCGCACCATATAATCATAACGGTTATAGCCTGCAAAAATCTCATCGCCTGCATCGGCCGAAAGGGCCACAGTCACTTTCTCCCGTGCAATGCGGCTAACGAGTGTAGTAGGTATGGCACTACTGTCGGCAAAGGGTTCATCATAAAAAAACGGAAGCTGCGGCACAATATCCAGCGCTTCTTTTTCGGTACAATAATATTCGGTATGATCGGTTCCCAAATGTGCCGCAATTGCCTTTGCAAAAGGCGCTTCATTCATGCCCGCATCGGGCACGCCAATGGTAAAGGTTTTTATTTTGTCGGTATGGTGTTTTTGCAAAATGGCTGTTACACAGGTACTGTCGTAACCCCCGCTTAAAAAAACACCCACGGGCACATCACTCACCATACGGTATTGAAACGCACTGGTCAGTATCCTTTCTGTTTCTTCAATCGCATCCGGTAAGCTGATATTGAGGATCGGTTTATTATATGCATCATACACATTCCAGTATGGCTGTATGTGATACTGCCGGCTTTGTAAATTGAAAGTTAAAAAATGCCCGGGCTTTAGTTTATGGGTATCCATAAAAATACAATGCGGTGTAGGTACATAACCAAATTGCAAATAAGCCGCTACTGCATCGGTATTAATTTTTTTTTCAAAAGCCGGGTGCTGCATAATCGCTTTCAGCTCAGATCCAAAAAGAAATAACCCTTCTTTAAAATAATAGAAAAAAGGTTTAACACCAGCCCGGTCGCGGCAGGCAAATAGTTGCTGTTTGGCCTCGTCGTAAATCACCAGGGCAAACATGCCAATAAACTGTTTCAGCGCATCGCTGCCCCATTCCTGATAAGCATGTAAAATAACTTCGGTATCGCTATGGCTGTTAAAGACATGCCCCTTGGTTTCCAGCACTTTTTTTATTTCGGCATAATTATAAATTTCGCCATTATAAGTGATGTGCAGGCTGCCAAAGGTTTGGGGCTGATTTCCACCGGCAGTAAGGTCAATAATACTTAACCTGCGATGCCCTAGGCCAACCTTTGCCTTATCGCTTTCATAGATGCCATAACCCTCTCCATCCGGACCACGGTGCGCCATGATCCGGTTCATTTTTTCCAACACCTCAATACTGGTTTTTTTATTAAAATCAATAAATCCCGAAATGCCGCACATATTAAAAATTTATAAGTAAAGATAAGTTACCTGCCCGGTTAATGTTTAAAACCCAAAGCCTGATCATAAATTTTCCGTAATCCGGCAATGTGTTGCGCCAAGGTAAAATTATTAATGGCCCGCTGCCGGCCTGCTTCTGCTTTTTCAAGCAATACATTTTTATTAGCCTTGCTCAGCGCAACAATCTGCGATGCGGCATCCTGCTTATCTGCCAAAGAAAAATACCAGGCATTGTCTTCACATTGCTCTTTAAAAGATGCTATATCACTCAGCAGTAAGGGCATGCGCATGGCCATCGCTTCCAATATGCCTAAAGAAAAACCTTCGTAGGTTGATGACATTACAAAGAGATCATACTGCGGCATCACAGCTTCAATATTGTTTACTTCTCCTTTTAAAAAAACCTTTGCACCAGTTGAATCGATCTGTTGCTGCAACGCGGTCTGTAAATTACCGGTTCC
>CANKNL010000224.1 GCA_947483345.1 Chitinophagaceae bacterium
GCTTTTGTTTTTGGGGTAATTGCTTTTTCAATGGCTTCGGGATCTATGCAAAAAGTTTTGGGGTTAACCTCAACAAAAATGGGTTTAATATTCAGTAAAGCGGCCACTTCAACGGTAGCAATATAAGTAAACGAAGGTGTAATCACTTCATCACCGGGTTGCAAACCCAATGCCATCATGGCAATTTGCAAGGCATCGGTTCCATTGGCACAGGGGATACAGTATTTACTGTTATGATATTTTGCCAGGTTTTGGGCAAATTCATTTACCACTTTACCACCAATGAACATAGCGCTTTCCATTACAGCTAAAACGGCCGCATCCACTTCTGGTTTAATTTTAAGGTATTGTGTTTTGGTATCAACCATTTGTAGAGGCCTCATATATCATATTTTATGGTTGCAAAGATACGGATTGCCTGAGGAATGGAAAATTAGTAATAGTGGGTTCTGCAATTAAAAAATTGCGGTTAGATTTGTTCTAAATTAAATGCCGGGTAAATTTCTATATAATCTTTTTCTGCTTTTTTATTCCTGTGGAATAAGGGTGGCATCTATGTGGAAGCCCAAAGCAAAAAAATGGATACAGGGCCGCAAAAATATCTTTGATTTAATCGACAAGCAGCTGGCCACAAACAGCGGTAAACCTATTTGGATGCACTGTGCCAGTCTTGGTGAATTTGAACAGGGAAGGCCTTTGCTGGAGGAATTGAAAAGTAAAAATTCAAAAGTAAAAATTGTGCTCACTTTTTTTTCGCCAAGCGGATATGAGGTTATGAAGGATTATAAAGGCGCCGATTTTATTTTTTATCTGCCGATGGATTCGCCGGTAAATGCAAAAAGATTTTTAGATGCTGTAAACCCGGCATTGGTACTTTGGGTAAAATATGAATACTGGTTTTATTACCTCACCGAAATAAAACAAAGACATATTCCAACTGTTTTAGTATCAGGTATATTTCGTAAAAACCAGCCTTTTTTTAAATGGTATGGTGCTATTTGGAGAAAAATGCTGGAAACCTTTACACATTTTTTTGTTCAAAATTCAACTTCAAAACAGTTACTGGCGTCACTGGGGTATCATGAAAACGTGAGTATGAACGGGGATACACGGTATGATCGTGTTTTGGAAATTGCAGAAAATTTTATACCTGTATTGCATATTGAAGCATTTTGTGGGGATAGCCAGGTGATTGTTGCCGGTAGTACCTGGGAGGAAGATGAAATAGAATTTCTTCATTTTGTAAATGTAAATCCGTTAATAAAATTTATCATAGCGCCACATGAAATTGATGAAATCAATTTGAAAAATGTAAAGAATGAATTTCCAAATTCAATATTTTATTCAGAATTGGTTGAGCATGAAACGGCTCAAAATCAACAACTGTTATTGGCCAACGGCCAAAGCCGCCAACCCCATGTTTTAATAATAGACAATATAGGTATGCTGGCCCGGTTGTATAAATATGCAACAATAGCCTATGTTGGAGGTGGTTTTGGGTCAGCGGGTGTACATAATGTTTTGGAAGCAGCCGTATATGGCAAGCCTGTTATTTTTGGGCCCGAGTATGAAAAATTTGATGAAGCTATTGGATTGATAGTTGCCGGTGCCGGAATAAGTATTGATGGGCCTGTTGGTTTGGAACAGGTCATGAATGAATTATTAAATGATGAGGCAATAAGAAAAAGCAGGGGAGAAGCCGCAAAGCATTTTGTTGATGACCAGGCGGGTGCATCAATAAAAATCAGTCAGTTTATTCAGGAAAATCGTCTTTTAACCAGTTGGTAAAAACGGGCAACCATGTCATGGCCGGCACGCCAGCCATTTTTAACCATTAGCTCTCTCTGGATCCAGTATTCTGCTTCTGCAAAAATGGAAAAACTGTTGATGGTTTTTATGCTTCTTTCATAGGCCACTTCATCTCCCCGAAATAATTCATTGATAAATAAAAAACGGTCGTTTAAATCAATGGCTTTTCGTAAATCCCTAATTGGTGTTTCTGTAAGTGTATCTCCTAAATCAATTTTTGATTGTTTTAACCGATCATTTAAAGAGATGGTATGTGCCGAAACCGATTCATTTATTTCTGTTGTAACCTTTTGGGGTATTGATTCGGGCACAGGTTGATACTGGTGAATTAAGGTGGGAATATCTTCTTCGCTTTCAAAAATGATATGGGGCTTGTTTTGTACACTGATCGACTGCATGGCCGCCGCATTTTTTTTAATTTCTTCCAGTTCGGCTTCCAGTTCGGCCTCATCTACCTGTAAAATTTCAACAGTTCGTTCTTCAACTTCAGTTGCGGTGCTGGGTTTATCAGACCCCGTATTCAAATTAGAAACAGTAACAGTAACCGCGTCATTATTGAAAGCCCGCCCATTATTATTTTGCAGGTGCAGTAATTCTGCCTGTAACATCTGAACAGTAAGTAATAATTGCTCCGCGGAAGCATGATGTATAAACTGTTCCTGTAATTTTTTCAGGAGTGTCTCCACTCTTTCCATGATATTATCTACTTTTGATGCCTGTACTACAGGCTAATGAGCGTTAAATAATGCTACAACCTCTAAGTTACTAACTGATTTTTAAAAAAATACTTAAATGTTTATAGAACCCAATTTAAAAGGTGAAAGAAGGGGCTGGATTGAAGTGATTTGCGGCAGTATGTTCAGTGGCAAAACGGAAGAACTCATACGCAGACTGAAAAGGGTTAAGATTGCCAATTTAAAAGTTGAGATCTTTAAACCGGCCATTGATGTGCGTTATGATGAAGTTAAAATTGTAAGTCATGATACCAATGCCATACTATCTACCCCGGTCGACAATTCGCAAACTATTTTATTGTTGGCTCAGGATGTAGATGTGGTGGGCATTGACGAAGCACAGTTTTTTGATGCAGGGATTGCCGATGTTTGTGAGCAATTGGCACAAAAAGGCATCCGGGTAATTGTTGCAGGACTGGATATGGATTATTTGGGGAAGCCATTTGGACAAATGCCTAATCTTTTAGCCAAGGCTGATTATATTACCAAGCTACATGCCATTTGTATGAAATGCGGCAATATTGCCAATATCAGTTACCGTAAAATTGCAGAAGGGCCACAGGTTTTATTGGGCGAAAAAGATATTTATGAACCCCGGTGCCGTATTTGTGCTCAGGAAAAAATGTAATGTTTAAAATGGCTTTTATGGTTAACCGGATACTTACCTTATTAAAAAAAGATGTGTTGCTTGAGTTCAGGCAGAAGCATACTTTTTATGGTATTCTTTTGTATATCGCTTCCACCATTTTTGTACTTTACCTGTCAATTGATAAGCCTGATGCCAATGTTTGGAACGGCTTATTCTGGACCATTCAGTTATTTATCTGTGTAAATGCAGTAGCCAAAAGCTTTTTGCAGGAAAGCCGTGGCCGGATGTTGTATTTTTATTCGATTGCTTCGCCGGTTGAATTTATCATTGCCAAAATGATTTACAATTTATTGCTCATGATCTTAATGAGTCTGTTAAGTTTATTACTATTTGTTATCTTTTTAAATAACCCGATTGATAACGGCCTGCGGTTTATTGGTATCGTTGTTTTAGGTGGTGCCAGCATCAGTATTGTATTTACATTAATGAGTGCAATTGCTGCAAAAGCGCAGCAAAACGCAGCGTTGATCGCCATTCTGGGGTTTCCGGTTATTCTGCCCCAACTTTTATTATTAATGCGGTTAAGCAAGGCTGCTTTTGCCGAAGTTTTTAGAGAAGGTGCGATCTTGCAAATGTCTGTCTTAATTCTGGGGCTGGATGTTTTGGTCATTGCCATGGCCGTAATATTATTTCCATACTTGTGGAAGGATTAACAATTTAAAAATGATATTTTTTTAATTCTTTGCATTGGTTTACCCTAACTTTGCCCTCTCAATTAATCTTTGTATTGTTTGCAAAAAAATTGGTGGAAAATATTATCCTTTCTGTTGTTGATCTACACTGTGGTAGGTGGTTTTTTGATGGAGGTTCCCCATTTATTCATTCTTAATGAAACTATACGCAATCTTTATTTTCATGTGTGTATGTGGTTTGGTATGATGATTTTATTTGGTACCAGCTTTGTTTACAGTATAAAATACCTTCGTGGGTTTAGTTTACGCAACGATATTTTTGCACATCAATTTGCAGCCGTTGGTTCATTTTTTGGCATACTGGGTTATGCCACGGGTACCATTTGGGCCAATTATACCTGGGTTACAGATCAAAGTCAGTCATTAGGCAGTATTTTAAAAGAACCTAAACTCATTGGGGCTGCAATTGCCTTATTAATATATGGGGCCTATTTTGTTTTGCGGGGCTCTTTTACCGATATGGATAAGAAAGCGCGGGTAAGTGCAGTCTATAATATTTTTGCCTTTGCCATGCTGTTTCCCAGTATCTGGATCATTCCCCGTCTGGTTGGCAGTTTGCATCCGGGTGCTCCAGGAAGCGACAGTGGAAATCCGGCCTTGAATTTTAAAGATGTAGATAGCCGCTTAAGAATGGTTTTTTACCCGGCAATAATTGGTTGGACTTTACTGGGTGTTTGGATTGCCACACTTAAAATAAGATTACAATTAATTAAAGATAAATCACTGATAAATGAATAAGCGTTTCTCATTTCTTGTTTTTCGTTTCTTGTTTCTCGCTTTTGGGATACTGATCAATTTGGTAGCTTTTGGACAGAATAAACCCGACATGGCAGATTTGATGAGGAGTAATGGGAAAATTTATGTTGTAGTCGCAGTCTGCCTGACTATTTTAATAGGTTTATTCGTCTATGTTTTTTTATTAGATAGAAAAATAAGCAGATTTGAAAAGGGAAAAGATTAGCCCGTTTTGATATGTGCTTAATAAAAGTACAGAACTGGCTAACAATAACAAGGATTAATATAACTGATAGGCTTAAAAAATTATAAAATAAGTTCTCCGCTTACGCTCTGTAAAATAGCAGGGCCAGCGTACAGACAAACTCTTTCATTTAACGATTGCTAAAAATAAAACAACATTTATGAGTGCTCAACAGCCATACAGCTTTTTCCATAGTGTGGAAAAAAGTTTTGACAAAGCCGCCAAATTCACGAAA
>CANKNL010000225.1 GCA_947483345.1 Chitinophagaceae bacterium
TGGTTTTTCCGGTTTCGATATTATACGAATAAAGATCGGTGTTTGTACTGATGGCATAAGCAGTGCCATATTTTTTTTTGGTACAATACACCACTTCTTTACTGTTCGGATTCCATACATAATCCTCATTACCACCAAATGGTTTTTGCGGACAATCAAAAGCTTCACCAGGCATTAAATCGATAGCTTCACCGGCTATTCCATTAATCAGTGGTGACAACATAACGTGATCAAAATTGCCATCTTCATAAGTGTCCCAATGCCGGTAATTCAGGTTGTCAAAAATGTACACATTCGATTTTTGTAAATCAGAATACAAATCTTTTCCTGTAACCTTTTTTATTTTCACTTCAGCATGACTGATGATATACTTTCCATCCGGTGATATATTTTCATTGGTAAGCATACTGTCTACATGGCTTACTGGTATTGGAGTTCCACCGGTTACCGAAATGGCATATTTTTGTCTGCTGCTTTTATTTTCTGCCGCATTGGGTGTTGAAACTGAGTATAAAACATTTTTTCCATCAGAAGACACACCAAGGCCTGAGACTCTTCCCAAAGACCACAAAAGTTCGGGTGTCATTTTGTTTTGTGCCATACTGGAAAAAGAGAGGAGCAGCATGATGGCAAATAATATCTGTTTCATGTATTTTATTTTTTAATGGCTTCGGGATAATCAAATACCAATTGACAAAATGTTTTTACACCAACAAAAAGCTGACTGTCATCAATCATAAAATCGGGTGTATGATGCGGAGCTGCATATGTTGGGTCATTACCCCTCGGCATGCCGCCAAGGTAAAAAAAGAATGCCGGGGCTTTGGTGCCAAAAAAGCTAAAATCTTCGGCACCGGTAACCCATGCCATGGCACGCACATTATTTTTACCGGCCGCTGTTTGCAAAGAGGGTAACATTCTGTCAACCAATTCCGGGGTGTTATAGGTCACCAATGTTTTATTATAAAAATTAACTTCGGCAGTTGCATGGGAGGCCTCTGCAATTTTAGAAGCCGTAAATGCCATTCGTTCCTGAACATCTTTTTGCATTTTACTATCCAGCGTTCGTAAAGTACCTTCCATAAAAGATTCTTCCGGAATAATATTGAACCTGACGCCGCTGTTTATTTTTGCAATGGTGATCACTACCGGAGCCTTAGTTAAATCCATCTGCCTGCTAACAATATTTTGCATCCCTTCAATGATTTGTGCCGAAACAGAAATGGGGTCAACACCAAGCCAGGGCTGAGATCCATGCGATGATTTGCCTTTTACTTTTATGGTAAACAAATCAGCCGATGCCATAAAGGAACCAGACTTGTATTGAATATCTCCCGCCGGGATCCAGGATTCAATATGCATGCCAAAAATCACATCTACTTTGGGATTGTCCATAACCCCTTCTTTAACCATTAAACCAGCGCCACCTTCTTCACCTTCAGGAGGGCCTTCTTCGGCAGGTTGAAAAATAAATTTTACTGTTCCTGCAATGTCTTTTTTTAGGGTAGATAAAACTTGTGCTGTACCAATCAACATCGCCACATGTGCATCATGTCCGCAGGCATGCATAACAGGCACTTTGATGCCGGCATACAGATTACTGTCTGATGAGGCGAAAAGGAGATTGACTCTTTCTTTAACCGGTAAGGCATCCATATCTGCTCTTAAAGCAATGACAGGCCCAGGTTTGCCACCTTTTAAAATAGCCACCACACCTGTTTTGGCAACACCTATTTTAATGTCGAGCCCCAGGTCTTTTAACTGCTCAACAATATAGGCCGACGTTTTAAACTCCCGGTTCCCAAGTTCGGGATGCTGGTGCAAATGCCTTCGCCAGTCCACTAATCGTTGTTGAATAGCAGCAGCCCTGGTGTTTATTGTAATGGATACATCAGCCGATTGCGCAAAAATATTTTTTGTAAAAACAAAAAGCAGGATGAGGAATAAAAAACTTGATTTAGTCATGCATAAAAATTTACTTAATATAAAAATTACCGTTTATATAATTGTTGGTAAACTGCCGGTTTAATTTCTACAATATTAACTTTTTGTTCGTATTATTGCTTCCATAAAATTAAAATAGAACAAAATTCAAAAAAAAATATGATTAAAACTTTTACTTCTTCATTTGCAGGCAAAAATATTTTGTAAAATAATAGCCCAAGTAAAACTCTTTTTCAGCCATTCTTGTTTACTGTTATATTTATTTTTTTAATCACACCGGATTTGTATGTATTCTAAATTAAAAACAACATCAATTATGAGAAAATTTTTCCTCTTTTTTGTACCGTTATTATTTTCTGTGTATCAGGTAAGTGCACAAAATGTCAATGCCGAAGAGGCCGTGGCAACCAGTTTGGTTAGCGCAAGTAAAGCCGAGCTGGGATTATCTTCCAACGATCTCCAGCAGGTCATGGTTTCAAGTTCATATATGGATAACGCAACCGGTATCAGAATGGTATATCTGACCCAGACTTATAAGGGGATACCGGTTTATAACCAAATGCTGGTACTTGCCTTTAAAGAGGATAAACTGGTGTCAAAAGCCGGGGCATTTAATCACAGTTTGGAAAAATTAATTAATATCAAATCCGGGGTTCCTTCTGTTTCTGCAGAATCGGCTGTGCAGTCTGCTTTGTCCGACAGAGGTTTGCATGCTTCTCAAATGGCCATTGCCATCAACAGAAAAAATAACGGACAGTTAATCGAGTTCAGTGACATGGGGATTTCCCGTGAACATATTACGGCACAGTTAATGTGGACACCCATTGAAAATTCTAATGAAATACGTTTATCATGGCATGTTTATATAATTCCTAAAATCACAATTGATTATTGGATGGTAAGAGTGGATGCTGTAGATAACCGTATTTTAGGTTTGGATAATTATACAGTGCATGATCATTGGGGAACACCTGCTATACAGGGTTCTTTAAATTATCCTGCTTTTTCTCTTTCTGATATGAATTCAATTTCAAATAAATCTTTTGATTATAAATCTGCTGAAGACCCTGCTGTGGTAAATAGCGCTATCTACAGGGTTATACCTATACCCTATGAGAGCCCTATTCATATGCCAACACCAAATACAACGGCTACACGAAATGACCCATGGTTATCTGCACCGGGTAATGCCACGTCATTAAAATGGCACACCGGGCTTACAGCAACCGACTATGACTATAGCAGAGGAAATAATGTATGGGCTTATCAGGACAGAACACCATCAAATAATACCGGGTCAATTGCCAAGTCGGCCAGTTCAACAACCGCTTTACCCAATTTAACTTTTGATTTTGTTCCAGACTTTACACAAGAACCAACAGTTACTACACCGCCTAATCAGCAATTTAATATTACCAATTTATTTTACTGGAATAATGTGATCCATGATGTGATGTATGGTTATGGATTTACAGAAGTTGGCGGTAATTTTCAAGATGATAATTTAGGACGCGGTGGTGCAGGAAATGACCATGTGAATGCAGAAGCTCAGGATGGTAGTGGAAGTAACAATGCTAATTTCAGTACACCCGCTGATGGCGGTAGCGGAAGAATGCAAATGTATTTATGGACGTCTCCAACTCCCGACAGAGATGGGGATGTGGATAACGGCATCATTGTTCATGAATATGGTCATGGCATCAGTATTCGTTTAACCGGAGGCCCAACCAATGTGGGTTGTTTAGGTAATGCAGAACAGGCAGGCGAGGGCTGGAGTGATTATTTTGGATTGATGCTAACCCAAAACTGGGCTACAGCTACTCTAACCACCGGGTTTAATTCTCCCAGAGGTATTGGAACCTATGCTTTAGCACAACCCATTACAGGCGGAGGTATCAGGCCAGCCAGGTACACTACCGATTTTACAATTAATAATTATACATATGCCAATTTGCCGTCTATGGCAATACCACATGGCGTTGGCTTTGTTTGGTGTTCAATTATTTGGGATATGACCTGGAATATAATAAACCAGACTGGTGTAATTAACCCGAATATTTATGACGTAACCGGTACAGGTGGTAATACTATTGCACTTAAACTGGTTACAGAAGCTTTAAAATTGCAACAATGCAGTCCTGGTTTTGTTAGTTCCAGAAATGCAATTTTACAGGCCGACCAAATACTTTATTCTGGTGCCTATAGTTGTGCTATCTGGGAAGCATTCAGAAGAAGAGGGGTTGGTGCTTTTGCATCTGAAGGGTCTACTTCAAGTACTAATGATCAGGTTGTTGACTTTACGCCGCCGGTTACATTAGGCGCTACTGTTAGTGCAACAACCATTCCCGAAGGTGCTAATTTAAATTATAATAACAGCTTAACTACCTGTGCAGCTTTGTCTGGTTATACATTAAGAGATACATTGCCAACTAATGTAACTTATGTTAGTGGAGGTACTTATGATGCACCTAACCGTGTGGTAAGCTTTACCGTAAACCAGGCAGCAGGAACCACCAATTATCCGTTTATAGTTAATGTAAATCCGGGTTCTTATTTTCCACCAGTTTCCTTATTAAATGAAACTGTTGCTGCTGCTACTATACCAGCTTCTTGGACAACAACGGCTCCTGTTGGTAGTATTTGGACGGTTGCCAATACCCAAAGTCATAGTGCGCCTAATGCCTTTTTTGTCACCAATTTACCTGCCTCTGGAGATCAGAGACTGGAAACTACATCAACAATAGCTTTACCTGCAAACTCATATCCTAAATTAAGTTTCTGGAGTGCTTACAATACCGAAGAAGGATGGGATGGAGGTGTTGTTGAAATCAGTACAAATGGTGGAGCAACCTGGACCGACTTAGGAGCAAATATGACTAGTGGTGGATACAATGGAGGTTTGGGAGCAGCACCTACCAATGCTTTAAGTGGCAGGGCCGCATTTACAGGACTTAGTGCAGGGTTCATCAATACCATAGTTAATCTAACTGCTTATGCAGGCCAGTCTGTTAAATTACGTTTCAGATTTGGATCTGATGATAATACATCAGCTCCAACATCACCTGCAGGTTGGTGGGTTGATGATATTACATTAAATGCACTTGCTGCAGTTCCAA
>CANKNL010000226.1 GCA_947483345.1 Chitinophagaceae bacterium
AATATCTTTATCAATGGCAGCAGGCAGTACAAAGCCTTCATTATAATCGGTGTGTTCACCGATGATATTTAGTCTTCCGGGGGACCGGAAAATACTTGGCTGTTCTGCAAATTTGTCTTTAAAAATGGCACTTATTTTATTGATCATCTCGGGGTTTAAATTACGTGTATATTTTATTTTTGTACATATTTTTTACTCATATCGTCATAGATCAGAATCCATTCATTGGCTTTGCCTGTTTTTTCAAAAATCCTTTCCCAGGTATTCAAGGGTTCCCAAATACAAGTGCCCTTACCCCGGTTACCGGCAACATTAAACGCCAATTCATTGACTTCTTTTTTCAGATGCGAATATTCAACTACAATCACATCTTTGCTGTAACGACGCGAAAGATCATCCAGGTTGTATTCCAGATCGGCCAATGTATTATGCCATTTTGGGTAATAGGATAAACCGATCACGTCAAACGGAACGCCTCTGCTGACCATATTATCGAGAAAGAATTTGCTTTCATCATTTTGTCCACCCAATGCTATATGCAACATAATGCTGGTTGATGCCGACACAGCTTTCACGCCTTGACTGCCGGCATAGATCAACTGTGCCAGACTGTCTAAATGGGTGATGCTGCCATGCGGCCATACGATACCGTGATTAATCTCATTGCCTATTTGTACCATGTCTGGTACGGTACCCTGGTCTTGTAAAGCCTGCATAACCATTTTTGTATAGTCATAAACGGCTTGTTTTAATGCTGTGATAGATTTGCCACGCCATGCTTTGGGCATGTATTGTTTTTGCGGATCGGCCCAAAAATCACTGTAATGAAAATCGAGTAATAACTTCATACCTGCAGCTTTGGTTCTTTTTGCCATGAGCAGGGTGTGCTGCAGATCGCAGAAACCAAGTTTGGGCGAATAGCCGCTATCTCTTGCCGGGTCATTAAAAATGCGGAGTCGTATATAATTTAGTCCATGGTCTTTTAAAATTAGTAGGGCATCTTTTTGCTTACCATCTGTATCATAAAATGTCATGCCCCTATTTTCCAGCTCAGGTAAAAAAGAAATATCGGCACCCAGCATTTTATCCACTTCAGTGGCTTTAAATGGCCGTACCGGAAAAGTATTGTTTGATAATTTAACATCGGTTACAGATCCGGCATGTATGGTCATTATATCAGTAGCACCTGTTTGTAAACTGTCGGCCTTTGCTTCAAAATGAATCATCGATTGCGAAAATCCAGATTGAACAATAACCTGACATTTTCCATTGAACAGATGCCGTTGTGCTGTTGTATCATAAAATTTATCCTGTTCATGACTGCTGGGATCACCATTACCAACGCCAATAATTTTAGCATCGCCCTGTAAAGTAAAATGAATAAGGTCATTGGCATCAGGTACTTCACGGCCTGCTTTATCAATAGCGCTTATATTGATGACTGTTGCATCTTTGCCATCAGCCAGCATAGTGGTTTTATAAGGACTTATCACAACTTCATAGGCTTTGCCGGTGGTTTCAATTTTGGTCTGTAATTTTTTCCCCCGTTTAAAAGCAATGGCTTCTATAGTGCCCGGTTCATAGTTTACCAGCCAGTTTAAATGACCATTACGGGGCATATTTTTTTTGCCTAAACTTATTCCATTTAAAAACAACTCCACATGATCTGCATTACTGTTTACCCAAACATCAATGGGTTGGCCTTCTTTGCCTTGCCAATTCCAGTGAGGCGAGATATGCAAAACATCTTTGTCTGTCCACCAGGATTGATAATAGTAATAAATATTTTTAGGAAATCCACAAACATCCATGATGCCAAAATGCGAATTGATATTGGGCCATTTGAACGGCGTTGGTTCTCCACGGTAATCAAACCCGGTCCATACGAAACCACCTAACCAATAATCATTTGGTGCTGCCAGTTTCCACCAGGTTTCTGCTGTGCTTGCCCACCAGGGCGCTGTGATGTCCTGATCGGGTAAATAACCTTTGATTGAATCTTTAGCATATTGCCCACGTGTTGTAACGGTACTGCCCATCTCTGTTCCAATGATTGGTTGATGGGGATGGTCTCTATGATAATCTGCAACAGCAAACTGCCGGTAATTAAAGCTGCGTATGGGGATCACTTCATTGATGCCATTAAAATAATTGCCGAGGTCTGCTGCATAAGTGCTAAGCCTTGTTGGATCAAGTTCCATTTGTTTGGCCAGTAAAGATTGTGCAATTAATTTGCCGGTGCTGTTGCCTTGTACCCAGCCTTCTTCATTGCCGATTGACCACATAAATACAGAGGCACGGCTTCTGTCACGTTTTATCAGCCATTCCAAATCCTGCATGTATTGCGGACTGCTGTTGAGTAACCTATTTTCATCCATCACCAGCATACCCAGGCTGTCGCAGGCATCCAGTAATTCTTTTGTTGGCGGATGATGACTGGTTCGGTAAGCATTGGAGCCCATTTGTTTCAATAAAAAAATACGGTAATACTGCAGGTAATCGGGCAAGGCGCTACCCACACCGGCATGGTCCTGGTGATTGTTGGTGCCTTTTATTTTTAAGTATTTACCATTCAGGAACAAACCTGTAGTTGTCATATTCACAGTTCGTATTCCAAACCGCATCTGATCGGTATCAATTATTTTTCCGGCTATTTTTATAACCGGCCTAACACGGTACAGGTAAGGGTCTTCCAACGACCAAAGCCGTGGATTGGCAAATACAATTGATTGTTTAATGGTTATTTTTTCATTTACTTTCAGGGTAACAATTGTTGCTGCCGTTTCGCCCATTTTTCGTCCATTCCTATCAGTTATGATAGCCGAAACAGAAATATCTGCTAAAGCAAACGACTCATTTTGTACACTGGTTTCTACATAAACGGTGGCCTTGTTTTTTTGTACATTGGTATAAACAAATACGGGGTTTTCATCCAGGTGAACAGGATGGTATTGATTGAGCCAAACATGCCTGTAGATACCGGCACCTTCATAAAACCAGCCTTCGTATTGTGTGGCATCAACTCTAACAACCAAAATATTGTTGCCGCCATATGTAAGATAATTGCTGATATCGTATGATGCACCTGCATAGCCACTTTTATTATTGCCCAGATAAAAACCATTGATCCAGTATTCTGCATCTCTATAAACACCGTCAAACTGAATTTGAAAACGCTGGCCTGAATCTGACTTAGAAACTGTAAAGTGTTTTCTGTACCAGCCAATGCTTGTTTGGGGATAATCGCCACCCACGGGCTTATAGCCATGTGATTGTACATCAAAACTGGGAGAATTGATGAATGGGAGTTCTACCGCCCAATCATGAGGCAGCGACAGGTTGCGCCAACTGTTGTCATTGAATGCTGGGTCAATAGCCGTTTTTTGTGCCGATCCGGTTTTAGAAAAAATATTTGAAATGCGGTAGTTAAAATCTTTTACCGGATCGTTAGCATGACCAAAAGCAAATTTCCAGTTGTCGTCAAAATTTATTTTTTTACGCTGCTGAGCAGTTACTGACAGGGTATAAAAAATAAGTAATGCAAGTAAACTGGTGACTAATTTAGCAGGCTTCATAAATCCATAATTGGGTGGTTAATAATTTAATTAAAGGCATTTAAGGCCAGGGTAGGTTTACCGCTATTATCAAATGCACCAAGCGTATATCCCTGCCAGTTATTATATGCTTCAGGTTCCCAGTAAAAAACGCCCAGGCCTTTATTGTTACTTATTGATTTTACTTTAATGATGAGGTCGCTTAAAAATGCCTGACAGGTTGCAGCCTGATCCCAGCTCATGCCTACTTCACAAACCATCACTTCTGATCCATATCTGGTAATCAGGTCAGTCATATTAGTTAAACATTGGCTGTTAAGTGTAGTCCAGTTTGCTGTTGACGGATATAACGACATGCCGATCACATCCCATACCGCACCATTGGCTTTTAAACCATCTAAATTCCACCTGAATAGGGCATTATTGTATCCGTTGGAAATGTGTACCATCACTTTTGAAGTTGGGCTTACAGCTTTAACGGCCTGATATCCTGCCATAAAAAACTTGGCATAATTAGCCATGTTTACCGATGCTTTTCCTTCGGGCCATAGCAGGCCATCGTTGGTTTCGTTGCCAACCTGCACCCAGTCGGGTGTTATGCCATTTGTTTTTAAAGCCGTCATCACAGCAGCTGTGTGGTTATACACGGATGTTTGTAATGTGGCCACATCCTGCGCGGCCCAACCTGTCGGTTTTGTTTGCTGGCCCGGGTCTGCCCAGGTGTCGCTGTAATGAAAATCAATTAATGTTTTCATGCCCAGGTTTTTTGCACGGATTGCTTTTGCTACAACATCGGCTGTATTGCACCAACCTGCTGCAGGGTTTACCCATACCCGCAGCCGGATAGAATTGAGCCCTGTATTTTTAAGTAATTGCATACATTCTGTTTGAGACCCACTGCTGTTGTAAAATTTAATGCCGGTGTTTTCCATTTGTGTAAGCCAGCTAACATCTGCACCTTTAATAAAAAAAGCAGTTGGAACCGGCGTTGGAGCAGGGTCGGGTGCACCGCCCGGTTTTTTACAGGTAAGTGCTGACAAAAGTATCAAAAGAGAAAGTGAAATAAAACTGAGTTTCATAATCAACCTGTTTAATGGCTTCATAAAATCTGGCATTTGTTCTATAATAAATTATCCTTTTCGTAACGATGAATCCCTGAAAATGGGAATAGGCTCTAAAATTTTTTTTATAATTGATGTGTTTGTCTTGCCTTTTTCTGCTATCATTTTTAACATGAGTGTAAAAGCTTCTTTCCCCATATTTACGGTTTGCTGGTCGATGGTAGAAAGGGAAGGGCTGATGTGTTCGCCAAAACCTTCATTGGCAAAGCCGATAATGCCAAAGTCCTGCGGTATTGAAATATGGTTGTCTTTTAATTCCTTCATAGCGCCCAGGGCGGTAAAATCTTCAACAGCAAAAACGGCATCTGGCGG
>CANKNL010000227.1 GCA_947483345.1 Chitinophagaceae bacterium
GACCTATTAATTTTTTATCCATTACCCATTAAAAACTTTTTTTACTACCTCATTAATACACCGGTTATGAAATTTAATTTTACCTCTGATAAAATTGATCAGTCTCGTTTTTTTGCAAAACATTTGGCCTTTTTATTATTGATGATTTTGGCAGTGGGGGCGAGGGGGCAGGTGGTGGTTACTAATCCCGGCAATACAACCCCCGTATTGGCAGCAACCTATACCTCACTCGCAAATGCAATTACTGCTCTTAATTCTAGAACTGCTATTTCTGGTCAGGTTATTATTACTTTAACGGGAAATGAAACAACCCCGGTTGGGGGTTATCAAATAACAGCCATTCCTGCCGGTGCATCTGCAACCAATAATATCATCATTCAAGGGAGTGGTAGCACCATTACCGCATTTACACCACAAGCAAGTGGTACTATTAGGGATGCCATTTTTAAAATTATTGGTGCCGATTATATGACGATTCAGAATTTTACAATGCTGGAAAATGCAGCTAATTCAACAACTGCAGCAGCATCAAATAATATGACTGAATTTGGTGTTGCATTGTTTTATGCGTCAACAACCAATGGGGCACAAAATAATACCATCCAAAACAATACCATTTCACTCAATAAAAATTATACAAATACTTTTGGCATTTACAGTAATACAAGGCATACTGCAACGTCGATGACAGTAACTGCCGAAGTAACATCAGTTTCAGGCTCAAACAGTGGAAATAAAATTTACGGAAATAGTATTAGCAATGTGAATTATGGTATTTCTTTTATTGGTGCGGGAACAACTATTGCAGCCATTGATAATGGGAACGATATTGGTGGTAATGCTTTAAGCACAGCCAATATTATTACAAATTGGGGCGGAGGAAGTACTGCAAGTAGTTTTGTTTCAATAACTAGTTTCAATTGCGGGGTTTATATGAATCAGCAAATAAATGACAATGTTTCTTTCAATACTATTATAAGTGCAGCATTAACATCTGCTGTTTCGGAATGTGCAATATTAAAAGTATTTACTGTGGCATCTCCCACAAGTGGCACAATCACAACAAATATTAATAATAATACGGTAACGGTAAATAATAATCCTTCAGCTGCTACTGGTGTTGGGGTATTCCCAATTAATAATCAGGGCTTAACACCTTTGTTGGCTTCTGCTACTATTAATATTAATAACAATTTGGTGCAAAATTGTACTCTTGGTGGAAGTACATCTACTACTAATGGTATGGTAGGTATAGTTAATTTATCCCTACCCGGAACATTAAATATGAATGGTAATAGTATTATAAATAATGCGATTGCCGCTACTTCTGCTACCAGTGGAGTTTTAAATGCAATGGCTAACTACGGTGATGCTGGAATTGTAAATATGAATGGTAATATTGTGAGGAATATGTCTTCCACTGCAACAAGTGGACAAATGCAGGGCATATCAAATACCGGTGCTGTTGTAACTACACTTAATATTAATAATAATCAATTAGGAAATACCAACGGGGGGTTCTTTTCTTCTTCTGTTGTTACTAGTGGAGCACTTTTTGGAATTACATCAATTGGAGGCGCAAGTACTTGTACACTTTCAATGCAAAATAATGATATACGTGGTATAACCTATTCGGTTACATCTAGTGCACAGCAAATTTATTTACAAAATACAGCCACAACGCTTTCTCAAAATATTAGTAATAATACTTTTACTGATTTAAATATAAAATCATCTGGGATAGTTATTTTTATTGATAATAACGTTTCAATTTCTGCAATAGGCTCTAAAAATATAAACAGTAATAGTATTGTTACAGGTTTTAATAAATCGGTTGCTGGAAATAGCCTGTTTTTATATGATGATTTTGCCTCTTCGGCTGCAGGTTCTACAGTGAACAATAATAATAATAATTTTTCAAATATTACAGTAACAGGGGCTACCAGTATTTGGGGTTGGGTTAACGAAGATGGCGGTTCGCCTACAAAAACTGTAACAGGGAATACCTTTTCCAATTGGATTGGTGGGTCATCGGCAGTTAATGTTTTAGAAGTAAGCTTTAGCGGAAATGCAAATGTATCATCAAATACAATAAGTAATATTTCAAGTTCTGGAGATATCAACGGTATAGTATCTGTTTCTGGAACTCAATCTTTTTCTGCTAATACCATTCATACCTTATCATCATCCAAAACAACTGCTTTGGTAAATGGTTTTTATATTAGCGGTGGTACAGCAATAAACATTTTTAAAAATAAAATCTATAATCTTAGTGGCTCATCCACAACGCCTTTAGTTACTGGTATTACTGTAAGTGCAGGCTCATCAGCTAATCTGTATAATAACTTAATCGGCGATTTGAAAGCACCTGCAGGCAGCAATGGTTTAAACGATGTGATTAGGGGCATTAATATTACTTCAACGACCACTTCTTCTACAATTAAAGCCTATTATAATACCATTGATTTATTTGCTTCTGGAGGTGCAAATTTTAGTAGTAGCTGTATCTATCATACTTATGTAAATTCTACTACTTCGGCTGCATTAGATTTAAGGAATAATATACTTGTTAATAATTCAACGGCATCCGGAACAGGACTAACGGTTGCATTTAGGCGAAGCAATAATAATAACTTGTCAAACTATGCAGCGGCATCTAACAATAATTTGCTTTATGCCGGCACACCTGGTATTTCTAATTTGATATATTATGACGGCACTAATAAAGATCAAACACTCGCAACATTTAAGGTAAGAGTGTCTGCACGGGAAACAAATTCTGTTACCGAAAATCCAACCTTTCTCAGCACAGCAGGGTTAAGTATATCTTTTTTGCATATTGATCCAACTGTAGGTACTCTGGTATTAAATGGGGCTTTACCAATTGCAACTTACACAGTTGACTATGATGCTGATATAAGACATGCAAGCACCCCTGATATTGGAGCAGACGAATTGGGAGATACATACACCTGGACGGGAGCCTTATCAACCGTATGGAGTTTAGCAGGTAACTGGTCACCGGCTGCAATACCCAGAGCCATCGACAACGCCATTATTCCCAACGTAACTAATAAACCGGCCTTAACCGCCGCTGCAGCCATTACCAATTTGGATATGGCCGCGGGGGCCTTTGTTAACATCAGCGGCCAAACCTTTACCATCAACGGGGCTATAACGGGTACGGGTACACTAACAGGGTCGGCCACATCAAACCTGGTTATCAATGGGGCTGCGGGTACACTTAACTTTACCGGCGGGTCGCAAATTTTAAAAGACCTGACCATTAACAGCCTCGGCACAGCCACATTGGGTAATGCCCTGGATATTACCGCCGGCGCAACAGCAGGCACGGTCATTGTAAATGGCACACTAAATACAGCCGGCTTATTAACCATAAAATCAGATGCTAACGGTACCGCAAGGGTGGGCACATCTGCAGGCACCATCAGCGGACAAGTTACCGTAGAACGCTATATTCTGCCACGCCGGGCATGGCGCTTTCTTACTGCACCCATCACGCCAACAGGTGCACCAACCATTAATGCCTCCTGGATGGAAGGCGGACAGGTTAACCCTATCGGTACTACCTCAAATATAAATCCGGGCTTTGGTACGCATATTACAGGCAGCACAAATCTTTTGCTGGGCTTTGATCAAAACCCGGCAGGTAACCCCTCTACTAAAAAAACAGTTAATGTATGGACCGGCATCAACAATACCTTTGATCCCGTAACTACCGAAGAAGGGTATATGGTTTTTGTACGTGGCTCAAGGGCCAATATACTCACATCGGGTACGGCCGCCGTGGCCGATGCCACCATACTGAGGGCTAAGGGCATTTTAAAATCGGGTACTCAAGCCTATACGCAAACCGGCGCCGGTCCTAAAGTAATTGGTAATCCTTTTGCCTCGGCTATTACCTTACCAAGTTTATGGGGCGCTGCTTTAAATATTCCGATGAACTATTCGGTGTGGGATCCTAAACTAACGGGGTCTAATAGTGTAGGGGGCTTTGTACAATACATATGGAACGGCACTGCGTATGATGTATCAGTAACCCCAATAAGTCCAATACAAGCCGGCGTGGTGGAATCGGGCTCTGCTTTTATCGTAGATTTTCCAACAGGTACCAATACCCTTAGTTTAAACGAATCGCACAAAAGCTCGGGCAGCAATACCGTGCAACTGGCCGGAGGTAAAAAATTGAGAATCAATCTTAAAAAAATAAATGCAGATGCAAGCGTGTCGTTGCAGGATGGGATGTTGACTAATTTTAGTGCAGCTTATTCAAACGATCTGGATAATTATGACGCCATTAAAATTACCAACTTCTCGCAGAGCATCAGCAGTAAACGCAACGGCACCAAAATAGCCATCGAAAGACGGGCCATCATTGCTAACACCGATACAATCTATATAGATTTTAACCAGGTTTTTGCCGGCAACTACCGCTTTGAGCTCATTGCCGATAGTTTAAACCAACCCGACAGGCTGTGTAAACTGGTGGATCAATTTACGAATACCAATACCCCTGTAAATCTTAATGGTACTACCACTTACGACTTTGCAGTGAGTGCCGACCCGGCTTCGGCAGCCAACGATAGGTTTAAAGTGGTCTTTTATCCTGCACCCGGCGGCGGACCACTACCGGTAACCTTTACCGGCATAAAAGCCACACAGCAAAATAAAGATATTGCGGTAGAGTGGCAGGTTGCTAACCAGGTTAACATCAGTAAATACGAGGTAGAAAAATCAACCGATGGCCGCCACTTTACGGCAGTGGCCACACAGCAACCGATCGGTATTAATGGCGCCAACGCCACTTACAACTGGCTAGATGTAAATGCCGTAACAGGCGATCATTTTTACCGCATCAGCAGTACCGGTTTTAGCGGCGATATTAAACTGAGCAGCATTGTAAAAGTAACCATAGGTAAAGGCATACCGGCCATA
>CANKNL010000228.1 GCA_947483345.1 Chitinophagaceae bacterium
GGTCACTCATTTTTTCTGGATTGCCTTCATCATAAAACAAATTTTTACTGGCATCGGCATTCCAAATACTTTGGTGCACATGTCCGCCGCAGCCTGGTAAATTTTCAGAAACTTTGGCCATAAAAGTAGCCATGATCCCATGTTTATAGGCGATTTCTTTTACGGATGTTTTAAATAATACCGCCCGGTCTGCCGATAAAACAGTGGTACCATATTTGATGGCTGCTTCATATGTACCAGGGCCTGTTTCGGTATGTAAACCTTCAATGGGAATATCAAATTTTACTAAAAGGCTGAACAGATCAGTAAAAAAATCATTTTTCAAACCCGTTCTCAATATAGAATAACCAAACATACCGGGAGTAAGCGGTGTCAGGTTTTGGAAATTTTTATGGGAGGCAGTTTCCGGTGTTTCCGCAAAATTATACCATTCAAATTCCTGTGAGAGCAAGGGCGTAAAACCCGCCAGACTGGCTTCTGTTTCTATTTTCTTCAGTAATTGTCTGGGACAAATTTCCAATGGACTGTTATCGGGCTTAATAAATTCACCTAAAAAAAAAGGGATATCATTTTCCCATGGAATTTTCCTGAATGTAGCAAGGTCTAATTTCACTTTGGCATCCGGATAGCCACTATGCCATCCCGTAAAGCTGTTGTTATCGTATGCCACATCAGCCATGTCCCAGCCAAATACCACATCACAATAACCAAGATGACTTGTGGCTATCGACAGAAATTTTTCTGCAGAAATATATTTTCCTCTTAAAATACCGTCACTATCACAGATCGCTATTTTTACTTTTCCCGAAGGATGCTGTTTTACATAATTGAGCATATCAGTTGTAGGCATATCAAATAATTTTTAAAGCATAACAGATCGGTCTGCAATTTAACAGAACAATTTGTCTTTTATTTATTTTGATTTATGAAAAATAAGAAATAGTAAAAAGCCTGTAACTAATGTACCAAAATATAAGATGGCTAAATACAAATTGTAGTAGGTCATGGCTACAATAGAAATGACACCAATGACCAGTGCGATAATGGGGAAAAACGGATAAAAGGGCACCTTAAACGGACGTAAAAGCGCCGGTTCAGATATCCGCAATTTTAGTAAAGACATCATCGAAATAATGTACAGGGTAAGTGCACCAAAAACAGAGATGGTAATGATATCCCCAGTTTTTCCCGAAAACAATGCCAAAATACCCAGGCCCGTATTTAATAACAGGGCATTTACCGGCGTTAGAAAACGGTCATTAACTAAACCAATAAAGCGGGGTGCATATTTAATTTTACCAAATTCCATTGAGGCCCTTCCGCCTGCCAATATTAATCCGTGAAAAGAAGCAATTAATCCAAAGAGTCCGATGCTGATCAGTAAATGATACAGCCAGCTATTAGTAGAGACAGCCAACCCCATTGCTAACGGCAATGGTGAATCGGAAATAGACCCTTCGCCATTATAAACAATTTTCTCCCATCCGCCTATGCCAATAGCCGCCACAAATGTGAAGACACATAACATAATCAATGTTAACATGGCTGATCCAAAACCTTTTGAAATATCTTTTTGAGGATTAACCGATTCTTCGGCTACATTGGCAACCCCTTCGATACCCAAAAAAAACCAAATGGCAAAAGGGATAGCCGCAAAAACACCACTCCACCCATTGATGGAAGCATGTAAGGTAAAGTTAGATACGGAAAAATGAGGAATCGTAATACCGAAAAACAAAAGGAGTTCACCCACCGCTAATACAGTTATTAATAATTCGAAGGTGGCAGCTATTTTAACACCTGCTATATTCAATGCCGTAAAAATGACATATACGCCAATGGCTGAAGCCATTACCGGCAATTGCGGAAAAGACAGATTTAAATAAGAGCCAATTGCAAAAGCAATGGCAGGCGGTGC
Source organism: Chitinophagaceae bacterium (assembly GCA_947483345.1). Lineage (GTDB taxonomy): Bacteria > Bacteroidota > Bacteroidia > Chitinophagales > Chitinophagaceae > Ferruginibacter. The sequence goes on from CANKNL010000228.1 coordinate 1,919, forward strand.
TAAAACAAATTCAATGATTTGGGCTAATCCGGTAATAAACCCCAGGTTTTTACCAAAAGCCCTGTTGGCATAATCAAAACCGCCACCGGCTTTTGGAATGGCACAGGCCAGTTCGCAATAAGAAAAGCTGAAACAAACATACATCACAATGATGAGGCCTGTTGCAACAGCCATACCAAATGTGCCGCCTTTTTCGAGCCCCAGGTTCCATCCGAAATACATGCCTGAAATGACATAGCCAACACCCAAACCCCATAACAACAGCGGGGAAAGGGATTTTTTTAAATGTGTACTCATAAGTTTTTGCCAATTTATAACTGACCCTGATGTAATGTAAGTTTTAGTTTTTTAACATGATCAATCAAAAAAATAATACTTTAATGGCTTTGCATTTATTTTTTGATCCGTTTTTAATAAATAGTGTTGTTGCCATTTACCATTTTAAAATCGTGCAGATCGATGTACCTATTCAAATGGGTTTTTTGAACCTCCATTCCCCTATGCAGGGGTTCAAGTGCCAATTGTCTAATTTTTGTACGGTATAAATATCGCTGATACATGCCATCCAGTTTAACCGGGCATCCCATACCTGCTGTCATTTTTCTCTTCTTTTATACATGCTATTTACTATTAGTCCATTCATTATTACTCCTATCAACATCCGGCATAAGATGTTCTGGATCCAGAATGACTTTATCAATCCTGGATGTTGACGCATATTTAAAGGTCCAGGTACCTCCGCGTTGCCATATTTCTACAGGTAGTTTTAGCGTATCTGCCTTACCGTTATCTTGAATAACCAGTAGAATAACAGGCAGTATCATTTTGCCTTTATTTTCTATGCTGATGAGGGCTCCCTTTGTTGGATCATTATCCGGATAGGTTACAGTTGTAACGGCCTGGTCCAGTTTCCATGTTGTAAAAAACCAGGCTTTCCAAAACCAGTTCAGATCCTCTCCTGCTGCACTGTTGATACTGTGAAAAAAGTCGTAAGGTGTAGGATGTTTGAATGCCCAGGCTTCGGTATACTTTCTAAATGCATAATCAAAACGGTCTTTGCCAACAACCACATCCCGAAGCAAATTAAGGCCATAGGCCGTTTTACCATAAAATTGATAATGCTGGTCTACATCCATGGCATCAGAAACTGTCATTAACGGATCTTTATAGGTCATAAAATCATGGTCATCTAGTGATGCAAAAAAATCTTTTTTTAAATAAGCAGGGTCTGTAACATATTCTTTATTATTGAAGAGTTCGTTTGCCCGATAATTGATATAGGTATTCAAGCCTTCATCCTGCCACATATATTTTCTTTCATTATTGCCGACGATCATCGGGTACCAGTTATGTCCTATTTCATGAGAGATCAAAAACCATAAACGGGCTTTCACTTCCCGGTAATCATTAAAGATCATCCCGGGATATTCCATACCACCTATTGCACCACCAACACTTACTGCCGTATTCCATGGATATTCAAAATAATTATTTGAATAAATCTCAATACTCTTTTTTAAATATTCGGTGGATCTTGTCCAGGCCGTATCGCCCATACTTTCGGGTGGATATGCCGACATCGCCATTGCTTTGCGCCCGGAAGGCAGATTTATTTTTGCCGCATCCCATATCATACCCCTACCGGCAGAAAAAGCGACATCTCTGGTATTCTTCATCGAAAAATGCCAGGTCAGATCTCCTTTAACAACCGGACGCATAGCCGGTTTCCCTATTTCGTCAGCACCGATAATGGTAACCGCCTGCTCACTCTTGGCCGCTGCTGCCAGTCTTTTAATTTGTAAGGCTGTTAATACCTCTGATGCATTTTGCAGATCCCCCGATCCATAAATGATCATTTCTGATGGTGCAGTAATGTAATATTCATAATTGCCGTAATCACAATAAAATTCTCCCTGTCCTATATAAGGCAGGGTGTTCCAGCCTTCCACATCATCATAAACACACATGCGTGGAAACCATTGCGCAATTTGATAAACCACACCTGTCTTTGTATAAAGCCTTCCAAAACGGCCAGCCCCATTGGCCGGAATTACAAAACTATAATCCAGTTTTACCTGTATTAAATCTCCTTTTGCAAGTATTGGATTCGTTAATCGAAGCTGCATCCTTGTATCATTTATCACAGGCTGAACCTTGTAAGATTTACCATGATAGGTTATTGTAACTCCGGAAATATGATACCCCCCATTTTTGTTACCAAGCACACCAAAAGCATCGCCGGCAAATGGCGTTGCTGCTACAGACCTGGAAGCCGGATCAAAAATATTTTGATCCAGTTGAAGCCATAAATAATCTAATTTATCAGGACTGTTGTTAGTATAAGTAATGGTTACATCCCCTGTAATGGCCGTGTCTTTTTCGCTTAAGGCAGCATGAATAAGATAGCTGGCACTGTTTTGCCAATACAGTGGGCCCGGAGCGCCATTAGCCGACCGATAAGCATTACCTGCCGGGGGATTAAAACCCTGTGTAAAAAAATTATGCGGATCATAAGAAGCGTCTGTATGACCGGCATTTTGTGCAAATAAAAAACCCATACCGAGTAATTGAATAAAGAGTAATGCTGTTTTTTTCATAGCCTTGTTTTTAAAATTGTAGAAAACTAATTGCTCAATAGCGGGATTTAAAAAATTTTATCTTAAACCAAGTTAAGAATATTATTAAGATTTATAAGCATTAAACCCGGCATACCTTGTCATTTAGTTCCCCGGTTTTGGATGTAGTTTTTTATGCTGATGAAAGCTTGGAATAAAAAAAAATACTAAATGCCCTATATTCGTATAATCGATCAACACGTATTTAAACCAACGCGATGCCCGCATTAAAAAAGAGACAAGACTATATCTCCTGGGATGAGTATTTCATGGGTGTAGCTTTATTGAGCGCCCGCCGTAGTAAGGACCCCAACACACAGGTAGGTGCCTGCATTGTAAATGATAAAAATAAGATTGTTGGGGCCGGATACAATGGCCTTCCGATAGGCTGTGATGACAATGAATTTCCCTGGGAAAAACA
>CANKNL010000229.1 GCA_947483345.1 Chitinophagaceae bacterium
ATTTGATGTAAAAGTACTTCATGTGGTTATACACACAATAGCCTTATTAATCCACCATCTGATAATAACTGCCAATTATCTTTTTTATTAATCAATGCTTTTATACATTTACTAAATAGAATTACATGCTCATAAATAAATGACCATTGTTTTAAACTTTTACGGATTATCACCATCTAAAACCGCATGATAAAAACTTCCATTACCAACCCATCTGCCGAGGTTATCAGTAAGCATGATTTTGCAAATGTGTTACTCAATAATGCTTCCAATCAAAAATCTTTACATGCTGCAATTAGCTTTGCCCCCGGAGAAGTGATCTGTAAATTTAAAGCAGATACCAGGCAATCGGGTGCCACCTATTTAACCGTACAAACGGGCACAGACCAGCATATTACACTTCATCCGTCCTTTTTGCAATACCTCAATCACAGTTGTGCACCTACTGTGTTTTTAAATACCTCTACCATGGAGTTGTGTTCTTTACAGGCGATGCAACCGGGCGATGAGTTTACTTTTTTCTATCCCTCAACAGAATGGGAAATGGCACAACCTTTTGTTTGCAATTGCGGCCACACAGGTTGTTTACAATTAATAAACGGGGCTTCGCATCTTTCTGTTGAAACATTGTCAAAATATAAATTAACCGACTTCATCAGGCAGCAGGTAAGACAAAAATTATCCCTGTAGTCCCCATTTTATTCTATGGCTTCTGTTAAACCTTTATTGTCTTCTTTTTCCAATCACCAAATCAAGGTTTGGGTACTGGCTCCACTGTTGGAAACCGCAGACGCGAATATTGATTATTATTACGATTTTGACCAAAGTATTGCCGAGTACGAAAAAACATTTGCTGAGCTGGGTATTGAATGGAAATGGCAACCGGTTACTATTAAAGATTATCCCTTTATTATAGAACAGATCGTAAAAGAAAAAGACTTTAGTAATAAAACACCCGTAGTTTTTAATCTTTGTGATGGAGACGAAATAAACGGAACCCCCGGCATATCGGTTGTTCGCTTACTGGAAGAGAAAGGTTTGATATACACCGGATCAGATGAATACTTTTACCATATCACCACTTCTAAAATTCCTATGAAGCAGGCTTTTGATAAAGCCGGTATTCCTTCAGCAAAATGGAAGGCCATTCATGATAAAGATGATATTGAAAATATTTTTGAAAAACTCGGCAAACCGGTAATTGTTAAACCTTCTGTTTCCGGCGGAAGCATGGGTGTGGGAATAAAAAATGTTGTTCACAATCAAACAGCATTACAGGAACAGGTTAATAAAATGTTTGCCGGTTACCGCGGATGGAACCTGGCTGCAGAAGGACTGATTGCTGAATCCTTTATTACCGGACCCGAATTTACGGTGATGATATCCGGCTCATATAACAATCCTAAAGAAGCTAAAATATACACGCCGGTGGAAAGGGTTTTTCATGAATCCTTACCGGAACAGGAAAAATTTCTTTCCTTCGACAGGCTTTGGGAAATTTATGAAGACGAAACCCCTATGCCCAATGATGGTAATTTTTATGAATATGCTTTGCCTGACGGGTCGCTGATTGAAGAGATAAAAAAAATAAGCTGGAATGCGTATGTGGCCTGTAAAGGCTGTGGCTATACCCGGGTAGATGTAAGAATGGATAAGGAATCCGGTAAATTATATGTGCTCGAAGTAAATGCCCAATGCGGTTTAAGTGAGGATGAGAATTATACATCTATAGGGGCCATCCTTCGTTTTAGCGAAACAACATTTACCCAATTGGTTACCGAAATTATTAATGATGCTTTTTCCCGCCTGTCGGCCAGCCAGTTAAAAAGGCGCATTGCTTAGAAAGAAAATTTATATGCCGATGAAAATTTGTGTGCTGCAGCCCGACTATTCCACTTCTGATGTTGATTATCAAAATTATGATCCGCCCAGAGACCTGAGTCACCTAATGCCCGGTGTACAGCTTGATCATGTTTTGCTGAACAAGCTTTCTACCTACAAACAACTTAAAGAACTTAAGAAAAAAAATTACGATGTTTTTGTAAACCTCTGTGAAGGGTATCTGGAATGGAGTATCCCGTCTATTGATGTTATTTATTACATGGAGTTGCTTAATCTGCCATTTACCGGACCAACCTCTTTATTATACGATCCAACAAAAGACCTAATGAAGTATGTGGCTTATGTTGCCGGCATTAAAACACCGGCTTTTGCATTGATTGAAACACTTGACAGTATTGAATCTGCCATCGATCATTTACAATATCCCTTGTTTGTTAAGCCCGATAAAGCCGGCGACAGTTTAGGTATTGATCAACATTCTTTAGTTCATAACAAAGCAGAGTTGCTTCAAAAATGCGGGGAAATTATTGACGAATATGGCCCATTACTGGTTGAGGAATATATTAAAGGCCGTGAGTTTACCGTTATGTTGGTTGCCAATGCTGCAGATGAAAAAACCTGTACTGTTTTTAAACCTATTGAATATATTTTTCCAACAGGATTTCAGTTTAAAACCTATGCCTTAAAAACATCAGAGCTTCATCCCGAAGCCAACATCCCCTGTAATGATCCTGTTTTAGAAGCCCAATTAAAAGATGCTGCTTTACAAATTTTTCAGGGATTTGGTGGCGCTGGTTATGCCCGGCTCGATTTTAGAGTGACTGATAAAAATGAGATTTTTTTCCTGGAAATAAATTTTACCTGCTCTGTTTTTTACAAAGACGGTTACGAGGGTTCGGCCGATTATATCTTAAAAGCCGATGGCATTGGACAGGCCGGTTTTTTGCAAAAAATAGTTGATGAAGGCATTGCCCGCCACAAACGCAGGCAAAAAATATATACTATGAAAGGCAACGCCATAGCAGGGTATGGCATTTATGCAACCCAAAATATCCTAGCTAAAACAGTGATTTTCAATGGAGAAGAGATGAGCCAACGCCTTGTTACCCGTAATTATGTTGACCGTTATTGGAATGTTAAGGAAAAGGAAACTTTTAGAAAATATGCCTATCCGCTCAGTAAAGAGGTATTTTTGCTCTGGGATAATAACCCGGCAAACTGGGCACCACAAAATCACAGTTGTAATCCGAACACCGCTTATGAAGGCTTAAATGTAGTGGCTTTGCAAAATATTTTGCAGGGCGAAGAACTAACCCTCAACTACGCCAGCTTCCTGGATGAACATATGGAGCCCTTTAACTGCCGCTGCGGAGCCATTAATTGTTGTGGACTTGTTACCGGAATTAAAAATAATTCCGTTACAGAAAGAGAAAGTCGCCATAACGATTAAACGGAATCCTGTTTCCCCGGTCTTACTAACCAACCATTAAATTTTACCCGTCCTTTTTAAGGGCTTTAAATTAAATGATCCCAGAATCAAAAGAACAGAACTATGTCGAAGTTTCAAATATTACGCAACCTGATGATGAAGCATAAATATCAATTGATATTTACTTATTCCTTGTTCTCGCTGGAAATGCTGGGTGGGCTTATGCGCTTTTATTTTTTTGGCGAAGCCATTAATGACCTGATTAAAGGAAGTTATCATGGTTTGATCGTATTAACACTTGTTCACCTGGCTTATTTAATTATTGGCACCATCCGCCATATGTTTGATACCCGCACCTATTCTTCTATTTACACCTCGCTGGTTACAAAATTTTTAAGCCGCCGGTATTTAAAAACCGATGTGTCAAAACTCACCGCCCACTCAACGCTGGCCAGGGAGTTTGTTGATTTTTTAGAGCACGACCTGGTTTATGTTATTGAAGCTGCATACAATATTATAGGCTCATTGATCATCCTGTTCTTTTACGATAAAACGGTTGTAGTCATTTGCCTTGCCATTACCATTCCGGTAATCATCATCAGCATGCTGTACGGCAAAAAAATGTTGCGGTTAAACAGGCATAAAAACGATGAGCTTGAAAAACAGGTTGACATTATCAGCACCGGGAATAACCACATCATCCGCCATCATTATAATAATTTACGCAAATGGCAGATACGCATTTCGGATAAAGAAGCCTGGAACTTTGGTTTTATGGAGATCATGGTTTTGCTGGTAATTGCTATTTCATTGATTGCATCAAAAAATTTACACAGTACCACCATCATGGCTGGCAGCCTGTTTGGTATTTACAGTTATATTTTAAAATTTGCTTCGGGGCTTGATACGATTCCCTATACCATGGAGCGCCTTTCTTCTTTAAGCGATATTACCCGCAGGATTGAACTGGAGGCAGATGACCTGCCTACCGGACAGGCAGGTTTCCAAGAAGAGATAAAAACGGATGTTGAGGAGTATGCAATATTACCTACAAACTACACCCCCGGGTTCTCTCTTTAATTATTTTTTATCCTGTCATTCTTAATTGGAGAATAGTCTTGTTTTACCTGTCCGTTTACAAATAGTTTTTCAAAATAACATTTTACACCTGTTGCAGTATTAACGTCTTCTATATTTTGAATATGAAAATGCAGATGCGCCTCAGATGAATTGCCCGTATTACCACAAAGTCCTAACAATTGCCCCTGTTTAACTTTTTGTCCTTCTTTAACTTTTATCGATTGGTGTTTAAAATGACAAAAAACCAAATATTCATTGTTAGTGGTTTTTATGATGACCATGTTGCCCCCAACATTAAATGTATTCATTTCGCCCGGTACATTATCTTTTACACCATCAACAACTAATACAATTTCACCATCACAGGGGGCTATTAACTCTTTTCCGAAAGCATAATAATCGTCGTTTGTTTTACCGTTGGTTTTGAACGACCTGCCTTTGTCATCAGTTATGATGATATCGAAGGCATTTTTTTGTGCCGGACTTTCAACGTGATAATTTAATTCTTTGGTATCGCCACCCCAAACTACTGTCCACTCGTCCTTAAAGGGCAGTATGAGTTTGGTTG
>CANKNL010000230.1 GCA_947483345.1 Chitinophagaceae bacterium
GCTTCATTTAGCGTTTGATTGGCAATATTCATACTTTGTTCCTGTAGCTCCTGTGCTTCTTTGGTCAGGTAAATCATGTTGATCCTGCGGTCTGCTTTGGATGGCACACGATTAACCAACTTTAATTTTTCGAGGTTATCAACCAACCGGGTGATGCTGGGCTTATCTCTAAAAGTAGCCTCACAAAGTTGTTGCTGACTTAGCCCGTCTTCTTTCCACAAGTGATACAAAACACTCCATTGTTCAATGGTGATATCAACATTATTCTGCTTAAAATTTTTTTGTAACCTGCGGGCAATAGCCGTGCTGGCTTTACCGGTGATAAAGCTGTAGAGTTCGCCTTTTTTAAATTGGTTGTTTGACATATAGTTGTTTATGCAACTAATCAAAGATAATACTTTTTTTGATTAGCAAAAATTTATTTTTGTGTATATCCGGTTGTTGTTTCCGGTTGTTGTTTCCGGTTGTTATGTTTGGCGTTGAGTGCTTGTAATTTGAAGACCGAACGAACAACGAACAACGAACAACGACCAACGAGCAACGAGAAACGACCAAACGAGAAACGAGCAACGAACAACGAACAACATCACTATGCAGCAGGTTTTACCCATCATTCTATTGTTTATTTTCGGCTTATATGCATTGCTCATCCTTTACTATTGGCGTAGCTGGGTTTCAATTCCGGGGTTCAAAGTCCCCACAGGGTCCTGCGGAAAAAGTCAAAAGTTAAAAGTCAAAATCACAGTTATCATTCCTGCACGTAATGAAGAAGAAAATATTGCGGGCTGCCTGAATTCAGTTTGCAATCAATCTTATCCAAAGGAATTATTTGAAGTGCTGGTGGTAGATGACCATTCTACCGATAATACTGCAGCCCTCATTAAATCTTTTGAAAGTGAACAGGTAAAACTCATTGCCTTAAAATATTTTATCGGTGAGGAAATAAATTCTTATAAAAAAAAGGCGATTGAAATTGCCATAAGCCAATCAACCGGCGAACTGATTGTTACTACCGATGCGGATTGCATTGTGCCCGAAAATTGGCTACAGACCATTGCCGCATTTTACGAACAATATCAACCTGAATTTATTGTGATGCCCGTAGGAATTCGCCTTGTGGCGAATTCGGTAAGACCGAATTCAATAAGGCAGAATTCGCCGCAAGGCGAATTCCTACGGATTTTTCAGGCCCTCGATTTTATGACCCTGCAAGGTATTAGCGGTGCATCGGTTCATAAAAAAATACACAGCATGTGCAATGGCGCCAACCTGGCTTATACCAAAAAAGCATTTGAAGAAGTGGGTGGCTTTACCGGCATTGACCATATTGCCAGTGGCGATGATATGCTGCTCATGCATAAGATTTATAAGCGCTGGCCAGATAAAGTACTGTTCTTAAAATCGAAAGCAGCCATCGTGTACACGGCACCGGTAAACTCACTCAGGGCGTTTTTTAATCAACGCATCCGCTGGGCAAGCAAGGCAGATAAGTATGATGATAAAAGAATTTTTGCAGTGCTGCTGCTTGTTTATTTTGTTAATGTCATTCTGTTGGTATTACCGATAATCGCTTTTTTCTATCCCGACAAATTATCAATTACCGCATACCCATTATCAATTTTTAATTTTTGGATTTTATTGTTATTACTAAAAACCGGCATTGAGTTACTTTTTCTGTACCCGGTTGCCCAATTCTTTGGTATGCGCAAATGGCTTTGGTTATTTCCGCTGATGCAGCCCTGTCATATCATATACACGGTTATTGCCGGCTGGCTGGGCAAGTTTGGCAGCTACAGCTGGAAGGAAAGAAAAGTGAAATAAATTTTTGAATTTGTAAATTACAGTATGGCCCAAACTGATTATTCTTTTAAAACCGACATGTGGAAGCGACTCAAAAAAAACAGGGCCGCTTTGTTTGGGTTAATCATCATTATCCTGGCTGCAGTGGTTTCTGTTTTCGGATATGTGATTGCACCCGACAATTCTCCCAATGCCGATCTGCAAACAGTGGAGATACAGGCTAAAAAGCCGGGTTATTCACAAGCATTTTTAATAGTGCCTGATTTTAAAAACAGCCGTACTCAAAATGGGGTTACTGTTTTACTTTGGGGAAAACAAAACAATTACCGGTACGTACCTATAAAAGGATATCGCATTAACGGCGACAGCCTGTTGATAAATAAATTTATTGATGACGATACCACAGTGGTACAATTTTATTCTATCAAACAGCTTACAAATAATGAGCCTTCATCGATCAAAAAAAACCTGATCACTAAAAAATTCTGGCTGGGTACCGATAAATTTGGAAGAGATATTTTAAGCCGGTTAATTATTGGCACAAGAGTAAGTTTGGCTGTAGGTTTAATTGCGGTGCTGATCTCTTTAACCCTCGGTATTTTTTTAGGTGCCCTGGCCGGTTATTATCGTGGATGGGTAGACGAAGTGATCATGTGGCTGGTAAATGTAACCTGGAGTATTCCCACTTTATTGTTGGTGTTTGCCATTACCATGGCGATGGGTAAGGGTTTCTGGCAAATTTTTATTGCCGTTGGCCTAACCATGTGGGTTAGTGTGGCCCGTTTAATACGCGGACAGGTAATGGCCATTAAAGAAATGGAATATATACAGGCGGCCCGTGCCCTGGGTTTAAAAAACAGCCGCATCATTGGCCGGCATATTTTGCCAAATATACTGGGACCTGTAATGGTCATTGCGGCATCTAATTTTGCAACAGCCATTATTGTTGAAGCCGGTTTAAGTTTTTTAGGCATTGGTATTCAGCCGCCGCAACCCAGCTGGGGATTAATGATAAAAGAAAATTATAATTTCATCATCACCCATAATCCCATGATTGCCCTAATGCCGGGCTTTGCTATCATGCTGCTGGTGCTGGCTTTTAATTTACTGGGTAATGGATTAAGAGATGCAGTGGATGTAAAAGAGGGTTAAAGCCCAAACCGGTTTGTATTTATAAAATTAATTATGAAAATAACAGCCACATTTATTGACGAGATCAGTCACGACATACCACACCAGAACTGGGGCAGGCACGAATGGGATGCCGACTTCAGCCATATGAAAATGGTGGGCATTGATACCGTGATCCTGATCAGAAGCGGTTACCGGCGCTGGCTCACTTATCCCAGTGAATTATTGATAAAAGAAGAAGGTTGTTATAAACCACCGGTTGACCTGGTACAACTTTTTCTTGAACTGGCAGATAAACACCAGATGCATTTTTATTTTGGCTTGTACGATACCGGCAAGTACTGGGTAAAGGGTGAATTTCAAAAAGAAGTTGATCTTAACCGCCGGGTGATTGATGAGGTTTGGAAAAAATATGGTCATCATAAAAGTTTTAAAGGCTGGTACCTTACACAGGAAGTAAGCCGCAGGGTAAAGGGCGTTATTGATCTGTATGCCCAGCTGGGCAAGCATTGCAAAGGCGTATCGGGCAACCTGCCTACCTTTATTTCGCCCTGGATAGATGGCAGTAAAGCGGTGAGTGCCGCTGCTGATAAAATAACTAAAGAAGAAGCCGTATCCATAAAACAACATGAGGAAGAATGGAGTGAGATCTTTGATGGCATTAAAGGTTCGGTGGATGCCGTGGCCTTTCAGGATGGGCATATTGAATACCATGAGCTGCCGGCATTTTTTGAAGTGAATAAAAGAATGGCCGATAAATATGGTTTACAATGCTGGACCAATGCCGAAACATTCGACCGGGATATGCCCATCAAATTCTTACCCATTAAATTTGAAAAGCTGCGGTTAAAATTAGAAGCTGCCCGAAAAGCCGGTTACGATAAAGCGATCACGTTTGAGTTTTCGCATTTTATGAGTCCGCAGTCTGCTTACATTTCGGCAGCGCATTTGTTTGAAAGGTATAGGGAGTATATTAAAACATTGCCGGGATAACCTGTTATTTCAATTTTCCGTTAATATCCACTTCCAAAATAAATGGGTCAATTGCCAGATGGCTCATCAGCATAGCGATATGCTTTCTTTTTACAGGTGCTTCATTGCCGGGATATGGTTCTGCAATAAAATCTTTCCAAATAGACAGCTGTTCATTTAAAATAACAGGTGGCCATTTATGTAAAATATTTTTTCTGATCCTGATGGCGTGTAATAATGTAACCAGCATATCCCATGCTTCTTTTACCTGAACGGGCCGGCCAATGATCGTATCGGTAACCGGTAAACAGGGATAGAAATCGTTGATGGCCTCTGCAAATTCGTAATAGGCTACGGTACTATCCGGATAAAAAAAAGTTTTATTGGCCCAGCCTTCGCTTTTACCCGTTCCTTTTAAGATACCGGTAGCGCCTGCTTTTTGTATCGGCTGCCAATACCGATCATCGGGCCTTACATCTATATAAGGCATCAGGTAACAGCTTGCCTGCAATAAAATTTGTTGTATTTCTCTGATGCCGGCATGGCGTGGCTGGCATTTTTTTTGAACACAATAAGCGGCCAGCGCCCCGGCTGCCTGCCCGGTTAATAATACAACCGGCTGTAACCGGGTAGTGCCATTGACTATATTGCTGACGCTGATATTTTTTTCAGCAGCAATAAGTCCGTCTGTTTTTTCAGGAATTAAACAACCCAATGGAATGGTATATGAATTTATGGGTGTGAATTTTATTTTTGGAGCCAGCGCATTTTTATGGTGATGATGATCAACGGGGTAATCACCAACCGACATTCCGGTGCGGTAAATGGCATCCTGTTTTTCGAAAGGGTTAACCAGGTAATTATTGTTTAAACGAACCAACCCTTTCATGCGTCTACTTTCGCGGTTATAGGGTATCATGGCCAGTTTATCTGCTGTAGGAAATTCATCATCGGCAAGGCCCAGGTTTTTATACCCCAGTTCTTTTTGTATATAATAAATGAA